>DATDNG010000417.1:0-2626 GCA_036518375.1 Nitrososphaeraceae archaeon
TGGATAACGGGATGTCTACATGGCTTGATTACATGGGTTAAACAAACCAATTATCAAAAAATAGTTATGATAAATATCCCCCATCTAAAAGATGAAAACCAAAGAAAACAGATGGGAAAAGCACAGTATTGAAAATTTGTGCCTGCGTGCGGTTTATGGAATATTGACATGGATATTAGATAGCAAATTATAAGTACTTCACCGTCACATAGGAATTAGCTGGTTCTCATGGAGTTTGTCGACACGAGCATAGTCGAGCAAATCGAAATGAAGATGATTCGTCCATCTCAGTTTGCTATTAGAGATAGATTTCAGAAGATGGCTCCTGAAGATGATACTCTTATTTGCAGCATTAGAGAACACGGTTTACTTCAACCAATACTGATACGACCGCTTGTTCATGGCTTTGAAATCGTAGCAGGTCATAGGAGGTTCAAGGCTTGCAGATCATTGAGATGGCGTTTCATACCTTGTAAACTTCGTGAAATGTCGGATAAACAGGCATATGAGATACAGCTGACGGAAAACATTCAGCGCAAATCCATGGATCCAATTGAAGAGGCTGAGGCATTCAGAAGGTATGTCATTGATTTTGGATGGGGAGGAGTAAGTGAGCTTGCAAAGAAACTGGGAAAGAGCGAGGAATACGTCTCGCACAGGATACAGCTTTTAAAGCTGCCTGAAGATATAAAGCAGCAAATCCTCACGGATAGACTTAAGGTAAGCCAGGCACTTGAACTTTCAAATATACCTTCAGAAAGACAATCTGAAATAATAAGCCAAGTTATTAACAACAACCTAACGGTTAGGCAGATAAGAGAGGTAAAGTCCATTCTCAGAGAAGAAGGTGTATTTGGAGATCAGCTTACTCATTGCAAGAGTATCGCCAAATCTGTCCAGGTCGTTCGTGTTACTAAGAAGACATCCCTGGCTCTGAAGGTTGCTTTAGCCAGAGTGGATAATTTAATAGACGAGGTTCACAATACTATAGAACCAGAGCAAAGAGCTGAAATTACTAACTTTCTTATGGCTCTGAGGTTGAAAATACATTCGATGATTGATGAAACTATACGTTTTAAGAATACTTGCATAAAGTCAACTAAAAGATAACACTTGACATCATTTTGCACTTCTGGGAGATGGTGGCGACCACTGATTTAAGAATTTCTTGTATTCTTGGCTTGTATGGATTAGAGCATGAATTGACGATCCTTTCAAAGGAGTAAAGTCATATACCTCGTATGATTGAATGATGTCTCCAAACAAATTTCTAAAAATATCACTTTCCTCATCAGCCATTTCTTGTGTTAGAAACGATTGAACACTTAACCAGTCGTACCCGCCTCTAGTACGACCAGAGAACAGAGCAAAAGGTGCATCAGTGAAGTATTTCTTCAAGCCTGTCAGTCTACTTGAGAGATGCTGTGATGTTCTGAATGTTAGAAATAAAATGCGCGCCGGGCGCCGACTGATTTTTTCCGTATCAACGGATATAGTATATCCTGTAATGATATGGTCTTCTTCTAATTTGCTAATCCTGAATTTAATTTCTTCATCAGTTAAATTGTAGCCGTAACCTCTGAGAAAGTCCAAGAGCTCCGTTGTATCTTGTCTGGAATTTGTGCTTAATGTAGACAGTATTAGTTCGTCGATTCCGTCCACCATTATTGTTGTTATTATTTTGGCATCGTAGATTATAGATATTTTAACAATTCAACAGATATAAAAGATCGTTTAGTAATGTAATGAGGAAAAAAATGCTAAAAAATCTAGATAGCGCATAGGCCAAGCCTCTATTAATAAATCAGCATATCTTACAAATCGTTAAAGAATACCAATTTGGAGATCTTATATTGACTTCGGCAAATTTTTCTAGTGGAAATCCTGCATTAGACTTCTTCTATATTCTGTTTAATGGCATTTCAGAAGTCCCATTGTTCAGTTCTCCAGTCACCGGAATTCTGATATTAGCAGGTGTGTTTTTGGCATCAAGAAAGGCCGGAGCAATGATGGTCATTTCTGGGCTAATAGGGGCTGGAATGGCCATTTTATTTGGTGCTCCCTATGGACTAGTCACATTTGGATTGTTTGGGTATAACTCCATTTTGACTGGCATGGCGTTCTGGTCTGGTCCCTTTGTAAAGGCAAACAAGGCCACATTCTTCATATCGGTTTTTGGCGCTGCCGTTACTGCAGTAAGCTGGATGGCATTCTCCCACTTCATGGGTGATCTATTTGTACAAGGAAAGAATCCATGGGCTATCCCCGGCTTTACATCATCTTTTATTTTTACAACCTGGGCTATGATGTATGCTAGCAAACGGTTTGGACATGATATATGGCCTGCTCCGCCGCCGCCACCGGCCGAAGAGTTGATTGCAGGAAGCGGCAATCCAGTCCAAGTCCAAATGGAAGAGTTCAAATGGACTGCAAAAGAATTCATAATAGCCACATTAAAGGGCGTGTCTCAGGTTACATTCGTTGAAAACTGGAAGACCGGTGTTTTTTGGGTAGTTGGCCTCACATTATCATTTGAGCTCGCACCATTAATTGCTGGACAGGCTAGGCCATGGTATACAAATGCCTACACTTCTGGATGGAATGAGTTTTCACCTCTATTTCTTGG
>DATDNG010000418.1:0-2203 GCA_036518375.1 Nitrososphaeraceae archaeon
ATCTTCATCATCATCACTACCATTTGACGCAGTTGTTCTGGATTATAGAATGCCCGGAAAAGATGGCATGGAGGTAGCTAAAGAGATACTCAAATTAAATTCCCAACAGAGAATAATATTTGCTTCAGCATACGTTAAAGAAACTCTCGAAGATTCAGTAAAACAGTTAAAACAAGTCGTTGAGTTAATGCAAAAACCCTTCGATGCAGAAGTGCTTGCAGACACAATAGAAGATAAAGAGGTTCATGATGGAATAAAAAAGCTCATGACGAATCTTAGACAAACTGCGGAATACCATGAAACTGAACCTACGTTGGAGCAGGTAAGAGACCTATTTGAAGGTCTAAGAAAAATTCAAAAAGGCCGAACTTTTTAATTGCTAAGACAAATAAATAAATAAATCCATCATTCTTCTTCATTTTTATACAACATCTTTTTTTCCTTTGGATATATTGGTAAGATAATATCAAACGTAGCGCCAGAACCTCTGCCATTGTTATAGGCTTTGAGTTCTCCATTATGCCTCTTGACAATTGCGTTGCTTATGAAAAGCCCGAGGCCAGTTCCATGCTTATTTTCTTTTCCAGCAACACTCTTTGATATGAATTTGCCAAATATGTAAGGAACAATGTCCTCTGGTATCCCACTACCAGTATCGCTAATTTTAATTTCTATTTTATTGTCCTCTTTTTTGGCATATGTAAGGATATGGCTCTCTATCTTTATTTTGCCTTTATTTGTAAATTTAAGCGCATTACCAATTATATTGTACAAGACCTGAGCTATACGATCCTTGTCACAATAGATCTCTTTTACAGCATCGTCTAGATCTATCTCCACGGTTATTCCTTCTTCTAATAATTCTGTATCTTTATCCTGTAGCATCTGCTGCTGCCATTGTTGTTTCTTCTCTTCGTCCTGTTTTTGCAGATTCTTGCTGCTATCGGATTCGCTTATATCACACGCCTTAACGTTGGCAGCTGCTGTGCAGCTATTTACCACATCCAAAATTACGTCATTGATCCTGACTTTTTCCATTTTATAAGGAAGTTCACCTCCCTCGATTCTGCTCGCATCCAAAAGATCAGTAGTTAATTTTTGAAGTCTGCGGGCGTGTCTGTCTATAGTCATCATAGCTTCTGTTTTGTCTACCCTATCTCGCAGTGCAAGTGAACTATAACTTATTATAGGCTGTAATGGTGTTCTCAACTCATGAGCTGCTACATTGATAAACTCATTTTGCATCTTATCATGAAGTTTTAATTGCTCATTAGCTGCTTCAAGCTGCTTATTTAATAGCTCTAACTGTTGTGTTCTTCTTTTTACTTCTTTTCCAAGGTTACTATTCCACCGTACAAGAAATATCATGAAAAGTGCAATTGCAACAGTAGTGCCTGCAAGCAGCAAGAACATCTCAATTCTCTCAAGGAAAAGAAGCTGGCTTACCTGTGAGTAAATTACCGATGTAGGGGTGACTACAAAGATAGAATAAGCAGGCTTGCCTTGTTCAAAAATCGGAAAACCAGTACTTAGTCTTTCTCCTGACCCATAATCATATATTGCGTCTTTGGGTTGTCCGGATAATACTACCTGTCGTATTTGATAATTTAGGTTTGCATTGTGCCTAATTTTCTGTTGAACATCGGCGCTAAAAAAAGGTTTTCCTAGAAAACTTGGTATAGGACTAGCCAAATAGGTTCCAATCCTATCAAAAGCTGTCAGGTATTGACTGTTAGCATCATGAACATTTCCATAATGCTCAAAGAATTCTACTGTAGGAATGAGTGCCGATATGGCACCTATATATTGTTTGGTCTCCCTGTTTAAGATTGGATAAGTTATGGCTATTCTGTATTTATTATCTAATCCCTTAAAACCATTTAAAAATGCTGGAGTTAGCTTTGTTCTTGTTTGGTTGACAAGATCTTGAAATGAAATATTGTCAGAGCCAAAAGAAGGATTAGTTTGTCCGTTTGGAACTATGAATATAGTAGCAACATTATTTTTATCTAAGATAAAAAGTCTATCAACGACGCTGATCGTATTGATCTGGGAATACGTTTCTTGCATTAACTTTTTGGTTCCATCACTAGCAAGGTCTCCTTGCTGCAAATAAACTGAGTTGGCTAAACCATGTAATGCTACCAAAATTGAATTCAAATCTGAGCTTATATGTTTCGAAATTTTTTCTGTAGATTCTATT
>DATDNG010000419.1:0-7254 GCA_036518375.1 Nitrososphaeraceae archaeon
CAAGCAACTGCACTGGAGAAAAGAAGGTCTGATTTAATGATTAACATATTTAGAGGTTGGAAACCAAAAAGAAAAATGTATAGTTTAAGGTGCAATCAGTGTGGATCTGGTTTTCTCTCTAGCTTCGATCTCGAAGCACCAATTTGTGGCAAATGCATGCAAAAAGTAAAATCACTAGATTCAACTGTGGATTATGAAAAGACTTGTAGCAAATGTGGAATTAGAGGAGTAATATATGGAAAAGAAAACTGCCATTCCTGCTATTTCGGATTCCAAAAGGAAAAAGCTTTACGATAATCTATGTACGTTAGCAATTATGATAGTCTAGATAAATAACATAGTTAAGGTCTACATCTCGTTAACAAGAAATTTAACGCAGATGTTTCTAATATGGCATCCTAAAAGATATAAGAATTGGTTAATGGTCCGGTCTCATATAACTAGTCATTTGAATTTAACAATTACTGAAATGCCACCACTTAATGTTGGTGATGAATTTAAGGCTTTTGGAGTACATATGACATCCTATAAGTATTATTATGGGAAGGTTTGCATGACGTTTTGCATCTTAATCTTCCATAGGGTAAAAAACTTGAAGCATCATTGACATACTGTATAAATCATATTCCAACTTATACTCTCCATTGAATAGTTGCATGACAAAATCATTTTGACTGTCAATAGCATATTTAGACATTGGCGGATAATGGGAACGCTTAGGAGATTCTGATATCTTTGCATGTCATATTTGTAAAACAGAGAAGACAAGTCGTGTATGCATCGACGTCTTTAATAATAAAAAATCTAGGAGATGGACGTACAAGTTGGATAACTGCTATATAAGAGGATAAACAAAATCTCCCCAAAATAAGCCATATCATATACTCTATGTGTGGATATTCCATATTTACAACAGCAACCAACGAAACATTAGGATGATGCAAATCAAGAACTATCCTGAGCATTGACAAAAGTTAGTGCACATTGCTATTGCCTATTTATTAGCCTCCAGCGACAACGAAGAGATCTTCTTGATATTTTGGTAATGCATCTAGGATTTTTGGCTGTAAACCAAAAACAGATCCTAAGACCTCATTTGAATATGCACCTAGGGCGCCTGAAATGCCGATATCTTCTGGTCGTTCATGGTTAAAGAAGACTGCAAACTGCATATCTTCACTGCCGTTCACGTTTTCTATATAATGGAAGTACGCAGAGGGAATAAAAACGATCTCTCCAGTGCCAACCTCAAACGTATCTACGTTGTCCCCTGGGCTGAAGATGGTCATCCGTCCTCTTCCACTTATGACATAGTCCAATTCGGCGGCGTTAGGATGCCAGTGAGGCTCCCTTATGCCTTTGGGCTTTAAAGTCAGAAGATAGCAAGCAAGACCGCTAAGAGTTCCAAAATTATTCGCATTGCCTAGAGAGACCGTACCTCCTCTGCTTTCTACTGTGGGTGGAAAAGCCTTAAGGTTAAATTTATGGTAATTAGGGATTTTCTGATAAGTAGTCGTAGCATTCTTGGGGTTGGATCTGGAGGTTATGAGTAAATCTTGACTAGATTTTTTGAATTTTCCAAAATAATCAGATTCAAGTCCGAATGTGGCCCCAAGTATCTTGTCAGTCATTGAACCGGTCGACCCGGATATTCCAATATCTTCCGGCCTCTCGTGGTTAAATGCAATAGCAAATTTAGTTTCTCCGTGATTGATATTCTCGATGTGATGAAGATAGCCTTTAGGCACAAACACAATCTCACCAGTATCGACAGTAAAGGTATCATGTCCAGCTCCCGGGCTGAAGATGGTCATAAGAGCTCTACCTGACAAACAGTAGCTGAGTTCAGAGGCATTTGGGTGCCAGTGTGGTTCTCTCACACCGCCGTTGTCTAGTCGCAGTGAATACAAAGCCATCCCTTTGAGTATAGAGAAATTGTCCTGATTAGCCATCGCTCGAGAGCCGCCAATACGAACAGCTTGTGGCTTAATAGCTTCGAGATTAAAAGTATGACCTGAACTCATTTACTTTTCTTTTATTAATCTGTACTGGTTTTTGAAGTTTCTTACACGATATTCTAAGGGAGACAACTCCATGGTAGTTTAGGACATATACCGTTACACCTTAATATCAGAGATGGTTGTGCACCAACTATAGATGCAGCTAATAATGCTGCTACAGATGAGATACTTAGACCTGCATTCACTACTATAAATAGAGACGGCTTCATTGTATTGATTATGGAAGAAAAGTTGAAGATATCATCTAGATATACGAGGTAATGTGAATTGGGCCTAGAAATTTGTCGTTATTAAACAATGTATTATACTTCTGTAGTATACTTCAATACATACTATAATAAGCATCATAGGTAGTATGGGTACAGTAAGGATGATCCTTTACAGGATAGAGTTGTGCATGAAGTTATAGTGATGTAAAATATTGATAAATACTTGCATCGGGTCTGTTCTATCAGTTATAAGGCTTAGTTAAGAATAATGCCATGACAAACTCAATGTAAATACTATATTTATCTCGGAACTGGAATTGTCATATGAAGTGGATAGATCAGCGATTTTAGGAAACATATACCGACAAAATTAGAGTCTTTTTATTCTTCATATAAGTATCGTTACTAGATCTTTTAGATAGTATAACGTTACATGACCAGCCAGACTACTGCCAAATATCAAATCAAATCTTTTCTTATCTATCCTGAAGGCGATAGAAAAGAACTACAACAATACTAGTAGAATAGTTAAAGACAGGCAAGCATTTCATATTTTTTCTTTCGGTTACAGGTATGTATTTTTACTAGTCTATAATCAGAATAAATAAGCTATATGCAATGCATCCGCTTCACAAAATGAACATATGAAAAAGTCTATTTTATTTTCAGCATTGGTGTCGATCATGGTAGTAATTGCCATCCTAATAGTAATACCTACAATCCAATTAGAACCTTCACAAAATAGGCAAGCATTAGCACAGAACATGACTTTGGCCAAAAAAAGTGGAAATTTGACAGGATTAATGATAGCATTAAACACGGTAGGTGACAATAACAGCAACAATATATCGCCAACAATACAAGAGCAACAACAACAATCCCCGCTCTCAATTACACAAAGCATGAGAGCGGGAGTTGAAAGGGAACAACATTTAGCAATAACAAAAACGCCACAACTACCACAACCACATACTGCAGCTATTGCCCCTTCAGCCAAATTAAATGGCACATATTACATTTTTTCTAAAAATAGAGGTGAATTAAGGACACCCCAAAATAACACCCATACTGGCGAATTTGGTAATGGAATAAAAATTGCTCTTATAGTTCCAACATTCACACAAGCTGCCTATAATAATGCGTTCTACAAATTTTACGAGAAATATGCTAATGTTCGATATGGAAAAAATGTCACATCAGATCTGAATTTGTTATCAAGTAAAGTGATGGGAATAGACTTGCCATCATCACGCTCAGCTTTTGCAATGATGCAGCTAGTTGGTAATCTTAAATGGATAACCCAACAATCCAATATTACTGTTTTAACAGATGCTGATGTTGATAATGGGTCTATATTTATCAACAATACTAGTAGCAGTAACAATAATGCATATGACGTAATTATTCTTGGTCATCAAGAATATGTCACACAAAAAGAATATGACAATCTAAGAAAATTTGTAACAAATGGGGGTACTATGATTATACTTGACGGTAATGTATTCTATGCGGAGGTAAAATATGACAGAACTAATCAAACAGTTACGTTGGTAAAAGGCCATTGGTGGGCATTTAATGGTAAATCAGCATGGAAGAGTGTTGGAGAAAGGTGGAGAAGTGAGACCTCCAAATGGGTTGGTAGCAACTACCTCTGTTATAGATGCGTCAATAAATTCACTAACGATCCATTTGGATATACACCACACGAAGAGCAGTATGTAACAAATCCTCATGATATAATTCTGCTAAATTATGATGCCTCGTTAACAAAATCTATGCTAAAATCAAAACCCGTAATTGCATCATATGAATTGAATTATCAAGGCGGAAGGGTAATAGCACTTGGAATTTATTCAGAAGATGTACTATCTAATGGCAAGTTCGATAGGTATCTTGATAGTCTCCTATTACAGTATGATATAAAAATAAGGGATTAAAAAACATGATATGCATTATTATTAGTTTTTACTGCTACCGTTACAAGGCTTCAAAATTTTCGGTTAACGTAACGAGCTATGGCTTTACACTATTGATAATAATTCTATAACCGGATTTGTTTTTTCATCATATGATTACGTTTTACTATAATCCCATGTCGAAAAGAAGCTCGGCGTCAATTCTAATAAAAGGTACCGATATGAACATTCAATTTATCTGCACCTGTAAGAAAATTCTTTCTCTTCCTCCGTCATAGGCATTCCGAATCCTGGATTTGCATTATATATTTTCAATACCACGGATGATTATCTTGTACTATAAATCTATGAATGTCATTCTTAGCTCCTTGTATAATATAATAATAGCATTTCGCGTAATTAGTTTGTTCTACAGTTGACAGTATCCAGCATTATCCTTTCATACTTACTGACAATAACAATATAACCCAACTTAGAAGGCAGGAAATGGGAAACAATTTAGATTTCGATTTTCGATTTATGGAGTATAAATTAAATCTATACTTTGGTCTCGATGCCGCGTTTGAATTTTCGAGTCCAAAATTTGACCTATTTACTTTCTGTGTAATGATGAATCGCCTTCAATTCAAAAATTGTACTGAAATTTAAGTCACATAAAGCTAAAGACATGGAGATCTGGTATGCCGTTCTTGCTGTTACAACTTTTAGTATCTATACAAACGCAACACTACTAATCTGATACTTGTATTTGACAAGTAACAGATCGATTGTCAATATCAAGCCAGTTCACACTAACAATCATAATATGAGATGCCAAAACCAAGAGTTAAGAGAACGCAAATAGGAGAATAAACTGAGAGAATATACATCAAGCGATGGCTGCCTGCTGCTGTTTGCTGATTGGTAAAGTAAATGTGAAAGTAGCTCCTTTTCCATCGGCATTATTTTCTGCCCATATTCTTCCACCATGAGCTTCAATGATACTTTTTGATATGAACAATCCTAGTCCAGTACCTCCTATTTCTGATTTTGAAGCGAACTTCGTGAATAATCTTGACATTATACCAGGGTCAATACCCATTCCATCATCCTTGATACAAACAAGTACTTTCTTATCAATATCATTATTGTGAATTTGTTGTCGTTGTATTGTAGAGATCTCAATAGATATCGTTCCACTACCTTGATTGGTAAACTTAATTGCATTACTTAACAGATTAGATATCACCTGGGTTAGCCTTCCTTTATCGGCTTCTAATATAAGATGGTCTTTCGGTTCATAAAATAACTTAATATCGCTACCTTTCTTTTGAATATCATTTTTGAAATCCTCAACAACGCTGGATATCAAATCAGCTAGATTGAATTGTTCTTTATTTAGTTTTAATGTCTGACTCTCAATCCTTGTGACGTCTAATATATCATTGGTAAGTCTTTGTAATCGGTTAGCGTTTCTAAATATTGCCTGCGACATTTCTTCTCTTTTTTCGGGATGCCTTTGTAATATCTCAGAATAACCAAGGAGAGCTTGGGTTGGAGTCTTTATTTCATGACTGGCAATGTTGATAAACTCCTTTTGCATTTTATCATGTACTTTTAGCTGTTCATTTGCTGTCTTTAATTCCGCAGTCCTTTTATCTACAGTGGCTTTTAACCTCTTGTTCCACAAGAAGACCAAAAATGCAATACCAAAAGCTACTGCTGCAATTACAATTACTATAATTGTGCTAACGTATTTCTGTTGATTAATTAATAAACCAACGTCGCTTGTGAGGTTATGTGGAGCAATGATATATAATGTCAAAAAGTACTTGCCATTAATGTTCACAGGTTCATAGGATATAGTGCTGGTTTTTCCCTGTGCAGAAATGTCGCTTGAGCCTGTACTTCCCTGCAATGAATTCCTTATGAGGTTATTTAACGAATCTTTAGCTTCCAAAGGAAGCGAGGACGAAAGCATATATTGTATATCCTTCCCGAAAACATCTTTGCCAATAAATGATGGAGTGCTCGAATATAGCACTATACCCTTTCTATCCAATAGTCCTACTGTACTATTAAATTGTGGAATCAGTTGGTGCTGCAAGACATTTCCTAAAGGAATAGATCTGATGGATGCAACCACAACTCCAGTAAATATTCCTGGTGATCCTTTTCCTGTCGTATTAATTACTGGATAAGATACATACAATCTAGGAATCCTGTCATTTGACTCTATTAAAGTGCTATAATATGCTGTATGAGTATCTCTGGGTATAGAAAAATATGGCCTATAGCTCAGATCTGTTCGCTTGTACTTTTGATATGCACTTTGGTTAATATTGCTCAACCAGTTCATTTTGCCATTTTTATCAAGCCACATGTAAAAATCTGTGAGTTGATTTGAGTATTGTTGTCTAGTGTTGATAATGATAGATGCCCTTTTGTATTCGTTATTATGTATAGCTGGTGAATCCGCAAGTGTTTGCAACAGGGTACTTATGCTTTCAAATTTATTTGATAATATTTGAGAGAGGTCATGTACTTGAATTTGAGCATTTGTCTTTACTTCATGTGAAGCAATATCTGAAATTTTAGCAGAAGTAAAAGTATAATATTGATAGGAAAAAACTGAGAGTAATATTGCAACAGCTGCTATAGCAATTAGTATAGCAAGGTTAGTCTTTGTGAGAAGGATAGTATTCTTTAACAAAGGAAGATCAAATAATTTTGTATGAGATACATCTACATAAGTTTTTAAGATTGTATGTAACAAAGCACAAAATTGTTTTAAAAGTGCACTACAACCACAAGTAGTAGATTGGCAGATCGAATGACAAAAGAGAAATAATATCAACTGCAGAAGGTCAAGTCACGATTACTTTTTGACAACGGATATAGTAATAACAGATTGTGATGGTTTGGAATGATCACAGACTCACACAATGCTTTTAACTAGTTTATGCTTCTATTGCATAACTCGTCTACAAATTATTTTGACGTTTATGCAGCACTTTCAAGCGGAATCGCATTTCTATTATTGCGATAATGAAAAGAAAAGGATATTTGAAGATGTCCAACTATGTTATTTTTTCTACACCATATGAGCAGTTTGTAGGATCAGAAGCT
>DATDNG010000420.1:0-4512 GCA_036518375.1 Nitrososphaeraceae archaeon
TATATCAACTGCAATCATCTGCAATCGTCTTGCAATCATTTTTGGAACGTCATTACTGGTAAGATCTCGTAAGTCATGTTGTTGTTGTAATTTGATTCACTTCAAAAATCATCTTGTATACTAGCGATATATTCCTGTGGAAAGGCATTATTAATAGGTGAAGAAAGAGAATGATTCCCAGTATCAATAATGCTCTTTTTGATTCTCTAACAATCGCGTGGTTTGTCCTCATGAAATTTGAAGCAATAACAGATCCGCTGTTTGACCCACGCACACAGGGCTTACGCGGGATAGGTCCGTATTTGAATATTCATGCGATGACATGCCTGTTCAGCTAAATCTTACTTGTCAATTTGATAATCATCAAAGACATGACCTTGGAAATCAGCAAATTAATAGGCTACAGCATATATTATTATTTGGATTGAATTGAAAGCTTCTGCTACTATCAACCTTCCATTACACGGAGGACACGCACCACCATACTTAATCAGGCGAATGGTCAAACTTTCCTATGCAATATCAAAAGTAATTGTAGATGAATATGGTCAGCAGGAGCTTTTAAGAAGATTATCCGATCCTTTATGGTTTCAAGCTTTCGGCTGTGTTCTGGGATTTGACTGGCATTCATCAGGCCTTACAACGGTAGTAACAGGAGTTATGAAGCAATCATTAAAGGAAGAGATACATGGAATAACAATTGTAGGAGGAAAAGGAAAGAAATCTACAGAAACAAAAAACGATATTCCAAAGCTTGCTGAAAAATATTACAATCTATCTTCTGCCAAAATTGATAATTTATTGTATGCAAGCAGAATGGCAGCAAAAATAGATAATGCTGCAGTCCAAGATGGCTACTCGCTATATCATCATGTGATTCTTTTTGATAAGCATGGAAACTGGGTTGTGGTACAGCAGGGTATGAACCCCAATAATAGAATGGCAAGGAGGTATCATTGGATATCAGATTATCTAAAAAGCTTTGTATTAGAACCGCATGCAGGAATTATAAGCGAGTACAAAAGTCAAAATACTTTAGATATGACATCAAAAAACTCACTAGAGAATCAAAAAATCTCTTTAGACATGGCAAGAGGAGATATTAATAACCTAAAATCATCAGTATTTAAAATAGCAGCAACATATGGTCAGCAGGAAATGACCAGCTTGGATAGTTGGATAGTGTCAGATGGTTCGATTAACGACTATAAAATATACGAGAATAGAAGAAAAGGCTATACTACAGAACATTATGAAATGCCTCGCAGACTAGACTGGGATGTATTTAGAAAAACTTACGATATTCAGCCTCAAAACTATGAGCAGCTAATTTCTATCCCGGGAGTTGGACCAGCTACCATAAGAGCTCTGTCCCTTATTGGTGAAATAATTTTCGGAACTAAAGCATCATGGCAAGACCCAGTAAAATATAATTTTGCACATGGTGGTAAGGATGGTGTTCCATATCCAGTTGCACGTAAGACCTATGATAAATCTATAAGTTATCTCTCTTCTGCAATTGAAGGAGCAGAAATAGAAAGAGAGGAAAGAATTAAGGCTTTAAAGAAATTGGCAGAATATTCAACTAGAATGTTCAATGAGGCAAGCTAGAGTTATTAAACTTCTATTTATTTACAAATGATATACTAATTAAAAATAGCAGAATTAATCAGATCTGTTGTTGTTTTTGCTACTACTGGCGCAACCATAAAAAATATCTTTTGAACAAAGATTACTATGAGTGAGAAAGTTGCAAATAGTATCAGATTATATTAATTTGACGAAGCCGCTAATTAAGTGGGCAGAAAACAAAGGTGTATAGAAGATGATATAAACATTTGAAGCCATTTGGATGCAACCAAATTTAGATACCTGTAGTTTTCATATACTTTATCGACTATGTTTCTATTATGTCAAATGGGGCCAACAGTAACAATAATAATAATGCAAGGGTCGTAATAGTGACTGGCTCAGCTAAAGGAATTGGTAAAGCGATTGCATTAGAATTTGCTAAAGCAGGATATTACGTAATGATAAATGACCTTGAACAAGAAGAAGATCTAAAACATGCAGCAGAAGAAATCTCAAAACTAAGCGGTGATTATAACAATACTAAAGTGGCATATTTTATTGGAGATGCTTCAGAAGAACAAATCAGTATATCATTAATTGATGAAACAATGAAAAGATTTGGAAGATTAAATGTATTGGTAAACAATGCCGCGATAGCCGAAAAGGCAGCTCCAAAGAAAAAGATAACAATAACAAATGAGGCAGGCAGTATAGCTAATAATCCCCAATTTAAACAAATTTCTCCTTTTTTTACTTTAGAAGAGTATGAGGTTGCCGATGTAAACTTAAAGGGGATGTACCTATGTACGCGGGAGGCAGTTAAAAAAATGGTCATACCTAACGATAATGAAGCAAGAAAAATGGAAATTAGCATTTATTCAATTATTAATGTGTCTTCTTCTTATGAATCAATTCCCAAATCAGAAGCAGACGCATATACACTTTCAATGTCTGGAGTGGATCCTTTTACTTCATCTAGAGAAGAAGTAAGAACCCTAACTAAAACTGCGGCTCTTCATTTAGCAGAAAAAGGAATAAGGGTTAACGCTATACTACCGGGTCTTGTAGCCACAGAAATTAACAAAAATCTCTTTGAAAATGAGAAAAAAAGAAAAGAAAAGGAGAACCAAATTCCTTTTCATAGGATTGGACGAGCTGAAGAAATAGCTAAAATTGCTCTTTTTCTAGCTTCCGATGACGCAAATTATATTACAGGAAGTTTAATCTATGCTGATGGCGGTCTTTCTTTGCCTCATTCGAATTATTTCCTTGAAAGTGAAATAGAAAAAGACTAGTTGTTTCATTTGTCTAATATAGTAAATCTATCAAAATCTCCAGTATTCTATCTCTTCTTCTCATCTTAGCTCAGGTAGCTTTAGTACTAAATTTTGTTGACTTGGATAATCAGATAGTATTTCTTGTTGCAGCAATTGATTCCACTTGCAAAACTTAGTGGCGATTCAACAGAACATCTATCAGAATATTATGGTTCTACTGTAGGATCGCTGCTCAACTCTGCAGAAATTATAATAGCGATCGTTGCTATATATGCAGGATTATTGGGTCTGCTAAAAGCTTCTATTACAGATTCCATACTTGAAAATCTACTTTTAGTTTTTGGATTAAGCCTTATTGCAACCGGTGCTTTTGAAAAAATAAAGAGCAATCGTTTAACAAACAAAACACTACGGTTCAATCTTCAATGTTATTTTTGGCTATAATTGGATTATTAGCAGTACAGACTATTTTATCAAACAGTACTAAAATCGACATCAATACTAAATCTACAGGATCATCAAGCAAAAATACAATTCCTTACTGATATTCTTTAATTCCTCTTACTAGCAGGATATATTGCTGGAACAATATTTACATTTGTTATTCATAAACAATTATTCAATTATTCTAGAAATGAACAAGAAAATAATATAAGGTATTGTTATAGTTAGCGATATATTCGAACGTCAGGATCTGTCTGTTCGGTTTTAATCTTTCTTAGGCTTTTTTCTATTTCTGCTGCTTCTTGAAGTAAAGAAGCGATATCACATGACGCACCTGGTATTAGCTTACTTATTGTTTCTGAGAGGGCAGCTGCTGCTCGAAAATCTGGAACATCTTTTAAAGCTTTAACTAGCAAAACAATTACATCAAAATTCATCCATAAACCCTCATTCAATAACAATGCAGCTATGCCAGTAATAGAGCCATTTGACAACGCTGGAACACCTGCATTAGCCAACCTTTCTACAGCTCGTGTCGTACTTGCTGATGCAAAGACATGTGTCTCGACATCATTTGCTTTTTCTTTTTTTAATTCTGCTGCTGACGGCACTCCTGTATTCTCTTGAGAGACAGGAATATCAGCTGCGCTAATTATCAGTTCACATTCATTTTCTATTGCCCACTGCAAAATTATTTTTGATATAGAATAATGCATTGTCTGGTCGAGGTTTAATTCTGATACGAAAATACTGAGCTTCAGATCCTCATTGGCATAAATTCTAGCCGGAAAGGTTGGTATACCGTTATGGATTATCGATAATCCAGGAAATCCTGGTGAATTCAAAACTGCTACCAATTCAGTTTTTAGTGAATTTATAAAACATTGTGATGCAATCGTGTTAGTAAGACAAATACTTGGGAAACCATCAATAACTGTTCCACGTTTAAGATTAACACTTTTTATTTTACGAATTTCAATTGGAGTATTGTTATGCTGAAAAGACAAATGCAAAAGGATAACATATATACGTACTTATTAAAAGCTTTTAGCACGTGTCGATTAAATGAAGAAATTTATAGACTAGAGCATTGTGTTATGAATTAAACTTATCACTATTGTTGGCCCAAATCTGTGTTGGTGATAATTTTACTGCTTTTATGGAGGATTAAGATTATTTTCGCTCTTGTAATATATAGAAAACATGTAACTAAAGTATT
>DATDNG010000421.1:0-3318 GCA_036518375.1 Nitrososphaeraceae archaeon
ACATCACTACTAGTAATAGGAGTTATTCCAGGACAGATCATTACTCAAAAGCGGATTATTGAACCTAAAGTAAATGAAGATTATTGTCCAGTAGCAGATGCCCAGAGAGATATAGCAAAGCTTGCAGTTATTGAACGACACCATAGGACAGGAAACCTAGGACTGGGATTTGTTCAGGGTTTGGGTCTACAAAGGGGAGCTATAGCAAGTAGTGTAGCACATGATTCACATAATCTTGTTGCAGCAGGAATGAATGATATGGACATGTTAACAGCTGCTAAACACATATTATCAATTGGTGGAGGTTTAGTCGTAGTCAATGATGAACAGGTTACTGCTAGCCTGCCACTTCCTATCGCAGGGCTAATGTCTGATCAGAGTATAAAATCGGTAATTTCGAACCTCAACGCAGTTAACGAAGCTTGCAGAAAGCTAGGTAATAATGTCATAAAAGATCCATTTATGTTACTTTCTTTTATGTCACTACCAGTTATACCTTCTTTGAAGTTGACAGATAAAGGATTAGTAGATGTTGATAAATTTGAATTCACCAATTTGTGGGTAGATTGATTAATTGGCTCTTGGCACTTTTCCTTTGTAATATATGCGTTGTAGACATGTATCATGGTAGCAGAATTATTGCCATGATGACAAGAGTGGATGCTGAGTCAATAAAAGAAATTTTTATAGTATCGCAAATTTAAGTAATGCATATTATGCGAATAATGCAAAATATATGATACAATATATGTGAAAATCATATACTATATTAGTATTTTTGCCGTTACGCTTGCTGCAGTAAAAGAAAAATGAGTCCATATCAAGGTTTTCAAGATAGTCATCAAAAACTTATTCGTTTCACTATATGACAAAATCTGTTTCACTCATCATTTTTAAAAAGTCAATATATAATGGGATTATTGATGAATGATCATACAAGAAACTTGAAAGCTTTGATGACGTTATCTTTGTCTATATCAACTCTAGGAATCATCAACATAATATCATTATCTTCGTCATCATCTCCTTTTTCTTCTTTCCATTATGCATACACAAAAAAAGACCAAATCGGTAATCCATTGGTCTATCATCTGAGCAGCGATGAGCCTTGGCGAGCAACTGCTATCAATAGATCTGTATTGGAAGAGAGATCCTAGCGTAAAGTTGATCTAGGTACTGACGATATAAAAGTACGAGATACTTATGACTATTGAAAAGCCTTCTTCTTGGTTATTAATAGCCTATGACGTACCTTCAAAACCTTCTAGATTGAAAGTGCGACTTTGGAGGGAACTCAAGCGTATGGGAGCACTATATCCACAGTTATCTATATGTTTAATTCCAGATAATAATGATAATAGGAAAAGATTAGAGGCAATAGAGAAGATGGCAACTAAAGCTGGTAGGTTTATGAATTTCCATTGTACAGGCATTACCGAAAATGATCAACAAAGTATTCTGCATATGTTTCGGGCTGAACGTGACAAACAATACGACGAAATTCTTGAAGAATGTCAAGAATTTATAGATGAAATCAAATTGAACCTTAACGAGAAGAAGACCGTGCAAGAAGAAGTTGAAGAGATGGAAGAAGTTCTTGATGGTTTAAGAAGATGGCTTGCTAGAGTCCAATCAATCGACTGGGTTGAAAAACCTGCAGCATCGATAAGAGTTGAAAAATTACTCCAGAAATGTCAGGATCAAATGGATAAGTTTACGGAACTTTCCCACCCAGAAAAAAGCAATATTAGTAATAGATCTAACTGATCGCCACCTCGGTCGCTATCGCCACTACTTTTGCGATTGTCACTTGAAGGTCGGCTATTATCTGTACTGCTTGCCGAATTATCAATGGTACTGCCGCTGTTATCATATGGTGATGACTCTGTGTTGCCGCCGCTGTTATCTCCTGGTGTGTTGTTGGTGGGGCCGTCAGGAGATAGTGATAATAGGTTATTACCTGTTTTACAGCCGCTGTTGTCAATGGGTGGACCGTTATCACCTATTAGTGCTGCTGTTAGTATCAGTTGCTATAGTAATATCAGTATCGGATGATAGTAATGTTTTGCAGCCATCAGCATTAGAGTCTTGAGTACAGGTGTCAACAGTCTTGGTATTAGGAGGTCCTGGTGTTGGGTTATTGTCTATTGATGCTGATGGTGGAAAAATGGAATTATAGCAGATGTCTTTTTCTCTCCTACTACTCCTATGCATGAAAACAATATCTGTTATTACAGAAGTCGATGACACGATTATAATTATTATTTGTTATATTTTATACATCATTTCTGATAAGCCAACTTATTAGCACATATATTGCAATAATGACCAGAATGGCTTGACCATTCTGCGGTACGGTATCTGATTTCAATCTCTTATCTATCGTTCATATATGCATATCAGGAGTAATTGCGTTACGAGATCTTCAAAATCACCACGATATCAATAATCTCATATTTCTCCAATTTACCGAAGCTTGCAGAAATTGAGGAGATACTAAAGTATATGGATATCACGTCGTTTCTTAATGAACTTGTGCAGTAAGAATAATAGCTTGTTATCCTGATCAAGACATTTAGAGTTCAAACACAGAAAAAGTACAAACAATCAAAAACATCTTAGAGAGGAACTAACATACATTTCTCTTTTATATCAATCTAAAGATGGAATCTCTTGGGAATCCAAAACTTACAGTTTATATGATAAAGCCTGTCTATCAAGAATTGTACAAGATAGAAACACCAAAACAACATCTCATGGCAACACTTAGTAAAGATAATGATCTCAAAACATGGTTTTCTGAAAGGATAATGATATAATCAGTTACAGAAAAAATACATTGGACAAAATGTTCAAGGTTTATAATGAAGTCATTAAATCCACATCAGAATATTAGAAATACTTCAGAAACCGATAATGATGCATATAAAGCATCACTTAAAATATTTTAGAAGTATCTGGAGAAACGGTGATTGATTAAACTGAAATAGATTATTAGATGGCAGTACATCATTAGTTTTTGGACCAGTGAAAAGATTTGATGTTTATACCTAAAGTCCGTTTTTAATACACACCTATAGCTGCGATTCCTTCATTACGAAGGAAACAGGGGCTAACGTGTCAAAATGAATAGAAAGGTTAGATAAACAACCTTGGCCTAGCTCAAGTGAAGTTCTGGTACAATGATCACTTGATCGATCGAATAGTATGATCAAATAGCATGATCGATAGTACGGCTTCTCATAAATATTTGATCTGTTACAACATTGTTATGAAATATAGAAGCAGAACTGACATAGTAGGGTTAATTCTAGAAGC
>DATDNG010000422.1:0-4502 GCA_036518375.1 Nitrososphaeraceae archaeon
CCCCGCTCAATATTACAGCTGGATTATGAAAAAACAACCATAACAATTACTGTAGGAAACCACAGAAGGCATAGCCTACGACCCAGTACATCAGAGTATGTATATGGCAAACCACGGTCCTAGTAGTGTATTTCTGATCAAGACCGATACTTGGAATAACAATTGGAAAGATCAGGATGATTTGCATTAAATGCCTGAACAAGTATTATACGTTTCAAGAATGCTCATTATAGGATTTACTTTGCTACTGAAATTAATTGTGCACCATATATATTTGCGATATCGACAGCGTATTCTGCAGCCTTTATGGATTGATCTGAGCCATCTATAGCAACAAGGATTTTTGATATCATTTGCTTATCGTAGTTGTTATATTCAATATATTCTAAAATATTTGCTGTTGTTTATTGCTCATTCTCTTCCTTTCAGATTACTAAGATCATAAAAGAAAAATTCAACGATCCTTATTATTTTTCCAAAGCTATGAAATATTGAAGCATTGCATATTGTGTGTTACACATGCAAAGGTCTACCTTAGATGAGAATTATAATATGGTTCTTTAATCTACTTCGTATACAGCTCTTACTATATCGCTTTTAGTAACAATTCCAATCAAATCTCCTGCAGAGCCTACTACAGGAATACCACTTATGTTATTTCTTGACATTATCCTTGCGGCGTTAGCCAAATCGGAATCCTTGCTAATGGTTATAGGATCATATGTCATTACTTCTCTTGCCAAGAAAATAGATTTAATACCTGATGGAACATATTTAGGATACCTCTTCTGTGTTTTAGTTGATGCAACTCGTTCGTCTGTATATTCGTTAGTTGTACCTTGGTCTTTGGGAGTTTCACTTTGATATCTGTTAAAGTATGCATCAGAAAGTATACTCATTGGCAACAAATCACGCCCTGTTATAACGCCTATAGGTTTGCTATCTTTTGTTACTACCACTCGTGACACTTTGTTATTAGTCATTAGAAGAAGGACCATATGTACGGTTTCGTCAGGGTCAACTGTAAATACTCTCTTACTCATGTAATCCTCTACAAGCTTTTTCTTTGCATAATATTTTGCATACATATTGACCATGTCGCTTTTTGTAAATATTCCCTTGAGGTTTCCCGCACTATCCACTATTACTATTGAGCTGATTTGATTATCTATCATCGATTTAGCACATGTTTCCAAATCAGTTTCTTCGTTGGCAGTTATCAGTTGTTGTTTGCTAGCCACCTCATCCAGTCTGATCTCTTTAAGATTCTTTCCAGACGTGTCTTCATATAAGAACCTTGAAATATCCTTTTCAGTAAGAATTCCTAAAGGCTTGTTGTCCTTTGCGAGAACTACTCTACTGATATTATACGTTAATAGTAAATTGCGAGCATCATAGAGAGTTTTATTAGGCTCAAGCGTGATTACACCTCTGGTTAAATCTACTTGTTTTAGCGTTTGCATAATTTAAGGCAATGTTGAGGTCTGCTCCCCCATATTTATAGACTTACTGCACCCTAACAAGTGGTAATTATTATTCTTAGCTGATATTATGTGATGCTCCGGTCTGCCGCGACATGCAAAATAGATAACATATATGTATTTCAACCCAGATACTTTAATGAGTAAAAAATAAAATGGGTAGTACAAGGATACCTTCTTCTCATAACTTTCACGAGGTCAAAACCCATGATCCTTGGATATCTACAAGTTCATCTTTAACTGAATAAAATCGCTGACTTCTTTCCATAAATCCAGACTACTTTAGTAAATGAGGAGAATGGTCATTCTAATATTTTGCGGGAATTATCACTATTTATGCAACGGAATACATCATCCATCCATTCAACCATGTCGTCATCAGAAATTACCAATATTGAAAGAGAAGCAGTACAATTACAGATAAATCTTTACAAACAGATGAGAGAGCAATTAATTACTAAGATAGAATTATACCAATTGCAACATAAGGTGGAACTTGCAAAAATAATTTCTGAATCAATATGATCGTTTGCGATAATGATCATTAGTTGGTGTGTTTTATTGATATTATATTCTCTAGAACTGGGTTCATATAGTTTCTATCCAGACAACATAGGAAAAGTGCTAATTACACAATACAAGTTAACAATAGTCTAATTGACATAAAGTATGCAATTCTAGTGATGAAATAGTTTATGGCAAACTTGATGTAAGTAAATTTGCAGTAGAACTTCAGTACTTGATGGATCTGCAGACAAAACTTATACCGGCCCAAACTTGTTTCTCAATAGTACTTTCTTAACATCAAATGCTAAACTAATGCTAAAATATGCTCTTGTCAGAGTAAGTAGAGGCGAACGACAACCATACCAACTCATTGGCCATCAATTTGTCTAAATAAGTTAAATTGAGTGCAAACTCTGCTGATGAAGCCATCAGATTAAACTAAATTGGTGATGCTTTTAGCCTTTTCTACACGAACCGCCTAGGAAGTATCTCCAATAAATGATTATTTACTAACCTGCAAGAAATGTGCGATGTAATCTCTAAATATTTGGTCATATTCAAAACAATATTCAGCACTTTATGTACTTTCATACCTGATTCATACAGATAGAGAAAAAGTAAGCATTGCATCATTCTAAACTTATGGTGAGTTAACCTTATTTCACAGGAGATGGCGATATCGTTACCTAGTAGTACTGATTACATCAATGGTCGTCGATTCTATGGAAGTAGATGCAATATTGCATCTACTTTTCTTCTTTTACGGCTTGTCACCTCTCCCAAATTAATTGTCTACAAATCTGTGACAGATTGCTTGAGCCTAAGGAACAATTACCGCTCTGCCTTCTATATTTCCAGATCTAAGTGAATCTATTGCTTTATTTATTTCTCTAAGCGGAAAACTATGGATACTATGCTTTATCTTTTGATTTTTTGCTAATTCTATAACTTCACGCAGCTCATTATAATTTCCCCAAAGCGAGCAAATAACTTGATACTCATTTAGTACAGCTGAAACTAGAGGCATGTTTATCTGTCCCCCAAATAAACCAATCATCACTAATACTCCACCTTTACCTAATATCTCTACAGAATTTCTTATTGTCTCTTCTGTGCCTACGCAATCGATAACGACATTCACTCCATTGCCTCCGGTTATTTGTAATACATCTTTTCTTATGTTCTGTTGCGTTTTTGCATTTATTACATAATCTGCTCCAAACCTCTTTGCCAAATCTAACTTTCTATCGTTAACATCAATTGCTATTACATTTGAACTTGCCCCAAATATTTTTGCGTATTGTATACCATAAGATCCAAGTCCTCCTCCTGCTCCTACTATTGCTATGTTCGTTCCAGGTTCTAACAAGTGCCTAATTTTTTTTATTGCTCTATATGGTGTTAATCCAGCATCAGTCAAAGCTGCCATCTCTTCAGTCTTAATATTATATTTTTGGTAATCTCTTACATTTACCAAAAACCGATATGATGGCACTAAAATATACTGGGAATATCCTCCATCATGTGACGAAGATAGTCCTGGCCATATTGGATTTATACACAGTTGTTCATTGCCATTTTTGCAATAATAGCAAATTCCACAACCCCATCCTCCAAACACAGCAACCATATCCCCTATGTCCAAAACTTCTTTAGGGACTGAATCTCCTATTTCTTCAACCAAACCCGCTACTTCATGCCCTGGTGCAATGGGTAGTTTTATTGGAAGAATATCCTTCCAGTCGCCATTTATTAAATGTAAATCGCTATGACATAATCCCGCTGCTGATACCTTTACTAAAACTTGCTCTCCTGAGGATATTGTTGGTTTTGGGATATTGTCTATAGATAGCGGTTTTTGATATTCATGTATTCTTGCAGATAAAATGGTGTTACCATCTTTGTTCTGATCCTGATTGAGCTCATTGATGCGTCTATCTTGTATCATAAGCTATGCTAAAAAATAATCCCATGTGTATTTTAATAGTTAGCATACAGTGCCGTGCAGTGGAATACCGCATTGTATTGCGATAACCGATGGGTAATAACCATATGAACATAGAGTCTAAATCAGTATCAGGTTTATCACTGTTGAAAGCCAAACTATAAGAGAGAGCAAGTTTCACAAATCCAAAAAGCAGTAGGTATGGGAAAGGGAAAGAAGAAGGATAGTAAGTAGATCATCACTTTTTATTGATATTTGATGAAAATTTAGATCACAACTCATTGTTGACTAGATTATCATTCTAATACTATAAATCAAATATTCGGCACACAATTTAGCAAATATTGGTTTGGCGATGTTCTTCACAAGCGCTAATAATTGATTTTGTTACTAATTGGTATAGATTTCATTAGAGTTTACCTGAGAATGCCCCTAACTATTGATTTTATAATTAGTGCTCGCGGCGTTATGATTTACAATAGGCCTCTTCTAGCACCGAAGTTCAGGGAACAACAAGAATCTTTCCTACCACGTTTTTATTTCAATAGGTACTAATAAGAAAATGACTA
>DATDNG010000423.1:0-3778 GCA_036518375.1 Nitrososphaeraceae archaeon
CTCTAAAACTCTAGTTGCGCACATGGTTCTGAGGAGTATGTTGAAAAACTTACCAGTATCCCATGAAATCGCAAGCATTCTATCCTCAAATGGAGTCTCCATATTTCCGGATCTCTCCATGTTTGCTTTCTCTTCTAACCTCGTCAAAACTGAATAGATCTTTTTGTTCACCTTCATTATCACGACTTATTATTATTATGAAAATAAGTCGTTTGCTAAAAATCTAGGGGTTCAACAGTTATTATAATATGAATAACAAAATTATGAATCTCCAATCATATTCTTGTCGTAGTAAAAGCTGAGCCAAGTTCAAGTATCTTTTCATACCAGGAATTTGATTTTATTATTCCGCTTGCTACCAAAATCCCCTCAACTCCCAGCTGGAGGGCAGCTGTCACGTCGCTTTGATCTACTATTCCAGCCCCGCAAATTAACCGTGTATATTTCGAATTCTGTGTAGCTGATTGTATTGAATCTATAATAATTTTCGGAGACTCTTTTGATACTGCTTTTCCTGAACCTATTAGTTCTGGAGGTTCAATTGCAATAAAGTCGGGATTTAGTTTTGCCAGTTGTGCAACCTCATTTGGTGTTTGAGCACAAACTACTGAAGTCATATTTAACTGCTTTAGCCGCTGTATCAGGTTACTGATAGTGACATAGCTTAATCTGTGTTCGCTGTGATTAATTATTGATCCGGATGCCCCGTATGATCTAGCGAGTTCTGGGATAAAGAAACCAGTAGATTGACCTGTTTTAGCATCGTCTACATGTTGGCAGAAGACAGGAATATCGACATTTTGCATTACAATGGCTATAGATGGTTGAGGTGGGGCTATTACGATTTCCACATTTAAAGTCTTTGCAGCTTTTTGGGCAGCTATTGCCAGAGTAACTGTTTTGTCTGCAGAGATCTCAGGATAGTTCTTAAAGTTAATTATGAATAACCGTGTCAATCCTTTTTTGCTTTTGCGGCTTTGTCGCTGCGATCATGCGTAGTCTGATCAATATCTTTGAACTTCTCATTTAGCTTACTGATTCTAGCTTCATATCCTTTGTTGTATTCCAATTCCTCCGGAACAAGTGTGGCTGGATGGATAAATCCTTGGTTTCGCATTATCATTGCTCTTTCAGCGGCCCACATTCTTTGTAGATCCCAATCTGCGGTGCCAAAGCCATCATGTGGTCCGGTTAGTCTACCATTGTGCATACTAAATACCAAACAAGACACAATTGGTATAGAATAATTCAGACTTGCAGCCGAATTCAATTTGACTGGCATAAGCGGCATATGGTGACTGCCCCGAGTGTTGCCTGCAACATAGTGCGGATCATTAAATGCACTCCCGGCTTCCTCAGTAGCTGGGAAATTTTTCTGTGTTCTTACGATCGCTATCGGATCATCTTTACCAACATATGTCCCAGCAATGTTATGTAATCTATCAGTCGAAGCAGATACAATTTGTTCGCCGTCAGAAGATAAGACAGAATGTACTACGTACCGTCCAGGATACATAAGCGCTGCTTCAAGCTCTGCTTTTTCTGACCAAAGTTTCAAATCTGCAATTTTACCGCTCATCACATCTAGTATTCTGAAAGTTACGCCAGAAGCCAGCTGCTCATTAATCAATATGCCGGTATTACTTCTAGCATCTACAAAAATTCGCCACAAGGGGAAATTAAAAGCGCCAGGTTCAGTCTTGTCTGCAGCAAATACACAAAATACCTCACTTGGACGCTCCTCCATATCTATCTCTGCTACGCCGGGGCCCAAGCCTTTTATATTACCCGAGAAAGCATCTTTTAGCAAATCTTGCCCAGCACCATATAATCCCTGCTCTTTGGCAGTTTTGGTTCCTTCCGTGAATGCATCCCAGGCAAGTTGGTGAACTTTTTCATTCTCAATACCCATACTATGAGTCATGATAATATGAATGTCATCGCCCGTATAACCAACGTAATAGTCAGTTAACAGGTTTTTTGCTCTTTTACCTACATAATTTTTTACCACTTCAAAAAGATCATCGCTTGGGCGAGTATGTCCGCCAATTCCTCCAATGTCAGCCTTAATTGCCGATATCGTTATTTGCATAACGACATTTCATAAAATGACGTTTAAAAATATTCTGATATTTTACGTGACTTTTCAATTTTTCTTTGAATATTTGCATTATCATTAACCTTAGGTCAGCGATGTTGATGACCATCTTGGTGGAAATTGACAACAATAAACAACAAATCGAAAAATCGGCTAATTTTGTTATTGTTAGGATAAAGCCGTAATTTATATCAACTTTTTAGTGCAGATTAGCTTTTCTATGGAATTTAAAGCAAGGATGCAATAATGGCATCTCTTTTTACACATCAATTTAATAAGTCGACTCTGGGACCACGTGTGTTGAATAGAGGAATACTAACCATAATCTACGTAATATTTGTAGCGTTTTTCAACCTCTTTGTTGTTTCCTGCAAGGACGGCCTTGATTTCTCCATCGAGGATTTTTTTAGCATGGTTTCTTAGCTGATCTGCCTCGGGAACTTGAGGATAAACTGATAGGGTGTAGTCAAAATGATTCATAAATTCCACTACCTTAGCACGAAACTCTTCTTTTGTGGGCTGCCTATTCTTTGCTATCTTAAACCATGTCGTCGCGCAGGCAGTGGAATATATTTTGGCAAGGTCTTCTACCAGCCGATCGATCTCAAAGTAATCGGTCATAAAATTATGACTTCTTTTCGACATTTAAAACCATTTGCTGATAAGAATACTGTATATATCAGTGACGATAATTTATGCTGAGTGCTCCGAGATAATAATCCTAATTTAGATGCACAACACTTTTGAATTCTATATTGAATTCATGCCACAGCACAATAATATATGATTGCAATGACGCAATTCGAGATATGGGTACTCGTGTGCGCTATGCTGCGCTGTGACAAACATTAGCCGACATTCTGAAGGTGCTCGAGCAGTATCTGGCAACTAGGGAAAACACAGTCTTCGAGAAGATGTTGTCCATGATGGATATGAGCACGGCTTCAGTACCTCATAATTTGAGCAGATTTCATTATTGATGTATAAATCAGAATGAATAACAAAAATTGTTAGACATCATAGTCTATCTTATATTTCAAGATCTCTGAATATTCTAAATCTAAAATCATCCTCTTGCTAATTGATGAGGACGAAATCATCATTATCTTGCAGTTTGGGATCTCAAATCGATCATGGGCTTCACACTCTTCTGATAGCACAACTATTTTATCAATAGTCTCTGCTATGACAACCCCCACATATTTATCATCGAGCGATACAGCAATGTCTGTACTATAATAATTGCTATTGCAGGTGTTTAGTGGAACTACTGCTTGCATGTTCTTATTTTTCTCTCCTTATTTTTTAAGGATAACAAATATCTCATGATGATAGTGTCTTTTTTAATACTGTGATTTTCTGTTTGCTTGAGTTCTTGTTTGTTATTTCTATTATTATAAGACATTTGCATAATATGTGATTTTGGTATAAAACCCGCTCCAACCCAGAACAGCGATTCGAATGTTTCCAAGACCATGCAGTATATATCATGTACCCTTGATACTTTAAGCCTGTTAAGCAATAGATTTAATTTGTAATAGAACTTTTTGATTAATAAGTAGCCAAATTTACTATGCTACCGAATAAATCTCTATCGCTTCTTTAATAACCACATTGGTAGTATATTGATACTCGTATAGCATGGTCTAGAGGATGGTAGCATTTACAGACGTGCGTAAT
>DATDNG010000424.1:0-2845 GCA_036518375.1 Nitrososphaeraceae archaeon
CTTATTGATCGCGACACTAACCGTGTACAAGTATTATCTATGTCCCCTACAACACAACGTTAGTAAATAGCATACTATTCTTTTTCTTTTATATTAGCTAATATTATTTTCAACTAATACACTATAAAACATATCTCGTTCTGTAACAATTCCAATTGGTTCTTGAGAACCTCTTCTAACAACTATGACGCATGAAAGGTCTAGGCCGACTTGCGGCAATATACCTTTTACGTAATTAAAAGCCTATAGTATATGCTTCATCCTATTTTGATATCTTAATCTAAATCTACGTTACGAGTATCAGGATTTACTCTTGAACCTATAAATATTACTGCTGCACCGATTATAATATTTAGTGCAAATGCCAAAGGCACAAAAAGAACGCTTTGTCCTACATGTGACAAAAGATTTATGGCAATAAGTGGAGACCATGCTCCAATTATCAATCCACCGTTATAGGCAAAACCCGAAGCACTATTTCTTATTTCAGTTGGGAACCTTTCTGATAGAAATGCAGGTATTGGCCCAAAAGCTGTTGAAGATACAAATACTACTATAGATGCATACAGTATTTTTTCATTGACGTTTGTAGTATTATAAAGGCCATAAAGCAATGGTACTGCAAGTATTATAGATGCTGATGCAAAGATAGTTAGCGTCTTCATTCTTCCAATATACTGGCTTATAAATCCAGTAAATATAGTACCCATCATGGCTGCAACTGTTACAACAATCATTATTGCAGCTACTTCGTTTTTGTTTATCTTAACGTACTTTTCTAAAAACGTTGGCATAAAACCAATAGAAGTATAGTAAGAGTACAAAAGACCAGTCATAATTATGAGTGCAAGTAAGAATCGTTTTCTTTGTTCTTTGTCGGATATTACCTTTTTTAATGGAGCTTTAGCTATTGCCTTCTTTTCTTTTGATTTTTTAAGCCATATTTCTGATTCGTCCATCTTAAGTCTTATGAATAACGCTAGTAATCCTGGTATGAGTCCCGTGAAGAACATTACTCTCCATCCTATTTCTATAAATAATTGTCCAGGGTAGACAGTAAGTGCTAATCCGTATGCTAATGATGCAATTACAAATCCAAATGAATATCCGCTTTGTACAAATCCAGAGAGTAGTCCACGCATACTCTTTGGCGCTGTCTCCATTGTGATTACAGAACCACTTGCCCATTCACCACCAGCAAATAGTCCTTGTGCAAATCTTAAAATTATAAGTAATATCGGAGCCGATATACCAGCAGTTGACCAAGTTGGAAGTAAGCCAGTTAGAAATGTAACAGTTGAAAATCCTAGGATTGTTATTATCATTGCTTTTTTTCTTCCATGTTTGTCTCCAAAATTTCCAAAAATAGCTCCCCCTACTGGTCGCATTACAAGTGCTATGGTATATGTGCCAAATGCTGCTAGCAAGCTAAGCGTAGGATCATTTGACGGAAAGAAAAGTTGGTTTACAGATGATATGACAAAGAGCATTAAAACTAGATCATATCCATCAAGAGACCATCCAAACCATGAGCCAAAGACTATGGCTTTTTGCTGTTTTGATAATGCTTGTCCTGATAGTCCTAACTTTGATGATAATCCTACCATATTTTTATTATGTTACCCGTGCATTATCGTAATACAATGCAGTATTTGTAATCTGGGATTTCACTGCATGGCACTGTATGCTGACTATTAAAATACGCATGAGATTATTTTTCTAGTATAGCTTATGGTACAAGATAAACGCATTAATCAGTAACACCATTTTATCTTGGTCATGCATTCTATCCTTCCTCCCAATGGCAGACGTCTTTGGGAGCTATAGAACCATATGTCTTGTCAGATCTTTATGCATGGTTTGAATCTCATCCTGGGTTTACGCGTATTCCTACTTATTTGTTCTCATCATCATATTCTTCTTCGTCTCACTCTGCTACCTAGAGAATGACCAAATAACCAAACTAACCAATATTATTTTCCGATGATGCAATCAAATACAATGCGTATATTATCAAATATTCGCTGTTCGCAATATATTGGTGATGCCTGCACTGCATTGCAGTAGAATCTTAGATTACAAATAGCAGACTGTTACTTGTATATATGTGATGAATAGCAGCAATGCGAGTTTAGAATCCGTATCTGTCTCTAGCATAATGGTTACAGACGTAAAAACAGCTATGGAAAGCCAGAGCATACAAGCAGTTTGCAAAATCCTATTCGAGAATAAAATAGGTAGTCTTGTTATTATAAAGAACTCCACTTCTGAAAATAAAGAAAGCAAAGTACCAGTAGGCATTGTCACAGAAAGAGATATTGTACGACTGTTATCATTGCCTGACAACAAACTATCTGTTAATCATCCTGTACATTTGCTTATGAAAACTCCGGTAATTACTATAAATCCAAATAGCTCAGTAATGAATGCCATGGAAACAATGCAGCAAAAAGATATTCGAAGACTTCCTGTTGTTGATAATAAAGGAAAATTGTTAGGCATTGTCACAGATAAGGACATATTCAGAATAATACTCAAAAATCAACAAACAATGGCATCTGGCGGTACAAGTGATCAAATACTGGTAGACCAACAATCAATATATGGCAGGTTCACAGACTATTGGTTAAGAGGCCTTCCTATTACACCATGAGGTATTTTTTACAATGACTACAACCATCAGTAATGTAATGAAGAAAAAATTAGAAACTATTGAAGGAACGGCGTCTGTTCAGCAAGCAGCCAAGAAAATGAAGGATAGAAATGTTAGCTCATTGCTGATAGTTGATGAAAAAGGTGATCCACAAGGTATAGTTAGTGAAAGAGATCTAGTTACAAAGGTGTG
>DATDNG010000425.1:0-2616 GCA_036518375.1 Nitrososphaeraceae archaeon
ACATCATCTATAATTTTAGTTAAAATTAACTTCAAGTAATAATGTGCACTCGTTAGCGCACCCCAGTGGCAGTGGATGCTTTCCTTACTGAATGCTCCAGTATAACGTCCATTCAATGACAGGACTAGCATAACGTGTACATTCCCATCAACACCACCAGCATAAACTTGTCCTACCCCCTGAAAGGCCATTACAAGGCAATGCAGCATTGAAAGAAGAATGAACTTATTGATGCTATGTTAAAAATTACATTTTGCATAGCGCAATAACATCAATATACTTTTACTCTAACTCTGCTTTTACACGTTTAATCAAATAGTCTATTGTAACTGGCTTTTGCATAAAACACCCTACGTTCAAAGATGGATGTATCTCTCTGATTGCTTCATGATTTACTTCTCCAGCTGACATAAAACAGACCTTTATATTCAGATCTAATTTTGATATCTTCTCGTATAATTCAAAGCCATTCATATATGGTAAGTTAATATCAATTAGTAATAAATCGTAAAAGTTTGGCTTGAACTCCAACAGTGCAGCTAAAGGATCATTGCATGTGTATACTTCAAATTCTTTATTATTGCTATTACTCTCTAAAGCTACTTTAAATGTAATAGCCGTATCAGAATGATCGTCTACGATAAGAACCCGTTTGAATGGTCGTGGTTTTGATATGTTAACAGCAGTTTTAATTCTTTTTTGATATTGTAAGGGAGACTTATCGAGAGTTACTGGTTGGTGGTGAGGATTATTATTAGAAATACTACCGTTACTACTATTGTTATCGTTATACTTGTTTCTCATGAGATCTCATCTTCTCACCATTATGATGGTATACAGGCACATACAAGCACTCACTTGATACAATAACTTATACAAGTGTTACTCATAAGTTTATGCATTTGATATTCTATTTTGTTGTTATAAAAGTGTCCATAAATGGTAAAATGTCTGGCATAAAGGTCAAAACTAGTATTAGTTCCCAGAAACCGATATTATCTCTGCTATCGAGTGCATGAAATGGGGATTCGTTAGGGATTTACCCTTCGATATTCGAACTTAAACCAAGTTCTTTATTGTATGTTCACTTCTAGCATCCATTATCTGTCTTGGATGCCTTCTTCACACTGATTCATGTTAATATCCAACATTATTATTCACAATATTATTATTTTGCTACCTTCAGTAATGAGGGGTACAATAATATCACCGAACCGGAGCCAACCATCGCATATACTAGGGGTTCGAGTGTTTGCTGTATTCTTGTTGAGAGATGAATTAATCTGCCATTATTTTCTTGTATCCTTCACTAAAGGGAGTATTTTATGCAAAATTATATTTTCATGATCTGCCTGTAACTCAAAAGATATAAGAAGAATATGGTCTTTTTCATCCATTAAAGGAATAGATGCTCTCTTTAGTTTTTCATATAATGCAAATGCATAAATTGTTTTTCCAAGTTTTTTCTCTTCTAAGGTCTGCCTTGTAGCCATTTTTACTATTGCCTGTAAAGCTGATATTTCGGTTTCTTGTTTGGTCATCAAAGGCACTAATCCTTCTCTATATGCTTCTGCAACTAGCTTTCCTTTCATATTGGCAACACCTGCAAATCTGATAGATTTATCTAATTGTAGTATCCCCTTGCACAGGTCATTTAGATCTAATGACAATATTATGAGGCCAATTGTTTTTTGTATCGTAGCTCAAATTTATGTATATTTCTATTAGAAGATAGCAGCGGCTGTTAAAGAACATGAACTTATCCAACCTAATAGCCAAGGCTTGACAGTACCTCGGGGCAATATAGGACGCTAGGAAACGTGCTGTATCTATAGAACCATCGCATTGAGATAACCTATCAAGATCCATTTTAGCCAAGATAATAGGCTATGTTACGGGTTTAAATAACACCAATAACTTCATTGTTCTTTCACTGCTGAGACCATTGTCTTCTGTGCTAGATCTTTTAACAGCCCCGCCAATACTATCTGCATTTATTCATCTGTTTAATCCTGTGGATTTTCCTCCTCTGCAACCAGATGAAGGTCACAGAAGGGCTATGCAGGTATTGAAAAGAATGGGTCCACAAGAATCAGTAAGCACTTATCCTTATCAATATGATCACCCTTATTTTGGACAGCTGTTTTTGGCAGCTGTAATAGGTATGGTTGGCTATCCTCCTCATCCTCATATATTAAATCCTTCATCTTCTTTCTCTCATAGTACTACTAGCACTGTTGTTAACCATGACCTAGTAAACTCAGTTCAAATGCTTTACCTTGTTCCAAGGGTACTGATGGGTATACTTGCTGTAGTTGACACCTTCCTTGTTTACAAAATAGGTACCTGAAGCCTTGATAATATCGGCGGCTATTTGCGCTTCTCTTCTGTCATCGTACGCAAGAAAATATAATTTGCAGTCATAACACCACCATCTCCTTTTGAGATTACGCAAAACCGTCATTCCAGTTCTCACAACGTCCTTATGATTATCGTCAAATATGCATACGCGCTGATTTGTATTTGGATCTATCACATAATCGCGTAATCTTTCCTTACTGGCAATGTTTGGAATCTGTTTAACATTATTGATGGTCTTTTCTTCTGATTTGCCTA
>DATDNG010000426.1:0-2263 GCA_036518375.1 Nitrososphaeraceae archaeon
ATTGCAAGTTATAAACAGATCAAATTCTGATGACTTGAAAAGTAGTGAAATCAAAATAGAGGTCCGAATGCAAGACCTTTATATCGTAAGTAACTATATCCCTAACATAGAGCATTTACCTGGAATAATCGAAGCTGATGTCTTAGATTACTTTAAAATACTGTGTAGACGATTAGAAAGAATGAATATAGATGATAATAATAACAATGCTAGAATATAACAATATCTGGCGAGAAATTTACTCGGTTAGGGTAGAAATATGTAGCATAAAATGGAACGGATTTTTTAATTTGTTTCTCCATCAAAAGTCATCATTGTTAAACTATGTGACAACAACAAACATAAACCATCTGATTGCGATTGCAAAATAAACGCCGATTCGATCAGAAAGGAAAATCTTTTGCTACCAAATTTGTTAGCAACTTGTAGCTAGTATTCATTGGAATGAAAAATTTGTTGTTAGCAAAAGCTATATTTTGCTACCTAGGGTAAAACTTTTGCTAGCAATAGAATAGTTCTATTTATCAATAAAACAAATGAGCTATGGAAAACCGTGTGAAAAGAGATGCGAATAACCTAATCTTATTAAGATGATCTATCATCATGGCAGACTATACATTAGAACGTACATTGGTTGATGTGACCTTTATCTCGACTTTATATTTGCCCCTGTTTGATAAAGCCATTACCTTAAATAATATATCTTCTCAATAAAGCTCCCAGAAGATACCTTAATGACTGGCAACAAATACCATACAGTCAGATGAATCCAAAGGCTACGGTATATGCATTATAAAGGATTACAAAAAGCATTTGCTGATAGCATATATGTATTTGGATATCCGATTTTCTTAGAGTTATGACTAATCTTTAGCCAGCTATTTTTAGTTCTGCATTAATTATTTGTTGTACATCGTATATTTTATTTTCACTTAGTTTTTTTAACAAGAACTCTTTCCAGGTAGAAGCATTATTACCATATGCGTTTAGTAGTGCCTTATATTCAGCTATTAAGCTGTCATATACTTGTTTGTGTTTATAACAATACATACTGCTATCTGACAGAGGAGATGAAATTTCTTGTCCGCAGGCTAAACATTTTGTATTACCCATTGGTGTTTAATAGTTACAAGATCATATAATATGGTTTGATTTTTGTACTTGGCAATCTCGATAGTTCTATACCACACTCCTGAATACTGTCGATGATATGAAAGAAGATAATAATGATGAAATTAGCATATACGAAAGGTGTTGTTTTGAAGGTTGTACAGCAAAAAACTAAACAATAGGCCTTGTAAATCGGTAACAACTAGTATAGATACTACTGAGTCTTTTGTCTTCTACTTCTCGTACGCTCAATTAAACATATCAACTGATAACCATATTCAAGGTTATGTTTAACATGGTTTATACCATGTGAAATATCAGGTATGAATTTATTATCAAGAATATTTTCCATATATGTTCTGACTCTTTTTACAGAGTTAGCGGCACGCCAAAGCTGATGAGGTCCAAGCTTTCTTCCTAGCTCCCTTTCTACTTCCTGTCTGAATTCTTGTTGTTCTGAACCTTCTGTTATTAGCTTGCTGTAGTTTTGTAATCTGCTATAGTTGTGGCATAGTTCATAAATTCTCTTGAGATCTTTGTTCTGCAGTCTGCCAAGTGCGTCTTCCAAGTCGTTTCTTTTTCTGTTTGTTATATGAGAAATGATTTCAATAAGTTCTTCCTTTGAATTTGAAGATAGTACTATTTTGTCTTTATGTATAGCAGCCGCTGCTGCTGCTGCTATAGATGTTGTTGTTGTCGTTAGTACTGGTCCTGGTACGTCATTTTCTTCAGCAGATATTGTTGCCTGTTGTTTTCTTGATTGATAATATTTATTAATACTAATTGAACTTACTGTGTCGCCTTTAGTATTCATAACTTTGTTAATAGTAGAAATGACATCGATGATAATACTTGGATAATTTGATATTAAACTATGGTTGAAGGTTTGATAGTTTTCCATAATATCTCCATAGATCTTTAATGTTGCATTGCTTACTATTTCTGTTTTCATTCTTCTTTCATCTATACATTTTGCAGACAAAGTTACAAAGTCGCACAACTGTGATTGGGAAAAGACATAAGAATTCGTAGTAGTGTTGTTACTGTTCTTTGCTGAAGAACACACATCTGCTATAATCTTCATGGCTATAATCCATTGATTGTTTACATTATCATCATTATCACCATTTACAGATTCTGTTGGAACAGTTTG
>DATDNG010000427.1:0-2984 GCA_036518375.1 Nitrososphaeraceae archaeon
CAAAGTAGGTTTAGAAGTTTACTATTATTATCATGATGATGAAAGAAGAAGAAGATTTGAAGTATATTCATATAACGATCCAGAAGTAGCATTATCAAAATTCAAACCAAACTTTTATGATCTACTCTTAACCGATATTTACATGCCTAGAATGAATGGGTTTGAATTATCTCAAAGGGTAGTAGAGATAGACGCAAATATCAGAGTATGCTTTATGTCTTCAGCTGAAGTAAATATTGAAGCGCTTAGAGAAGTATATCCTAAAATAAGTTTTGGGTGCTTTATTAAAAAACCAGTTACAATTGATAGTTCTTCGTTCTCTATACTGAACTGCTTCTTATCTTCTATTGCCATCTCAAGGAATTCCCTGGTCTCGTTAAACTCTTCCCTCAGTTTTTCCTGATTATATCTTGTGTAAAATAACATAAGCTGGTTGGTTAGGGAACTCCTTTCTTTCCAAAAAATATTGATAGTCAGAGTCCAATATATGCTTCCATTACAATCCATCTTCCATCGTTGTTTCAATGTTTCAATTCATATTATGCAGTAGCATATACTCCTGTATAGTACGAGAACTCCCAAGATTAGAATACAGATCTAGATCAGTCAAGAAGTATTGGAAAGCCTTAGTTAAGCTGAGCCAGAATTTGCCTTCAAATGGTTAATAGGACTTCTGATTTCATGTTGAGTGTAACGATTAATTCTCAACCTACTTCCTGTTCACTCTTTTTAGGTTTATCATCGTGTTCTTCAATTCTTTTGTTTAGTAATTTATAATGTAATTCAACTAATTTTCCTTTAGAATACTTATCTTCAATATTATTTCTTATCTGTTTTAATTTTTCTTTCGCTTCTATCCCTAGCGGTTCTAAAGAATCAATTCGTTTCCTAAATATCTCCTCATATAGTGTTGAAATCTCATTTTTTAGGCTTTCATAATGTTCCTTATTTATTTTCCCTTTAGAATATGCATCAGCAATGCTGCCTCTTATTTTATCCAATAATTCAATGTCGCTTTCATCTAATCTACCATCGCTGTATATAGACGAGATTCTGGTGTGATATAGATTTAATTTTCTTGCCTCAGATCTTGATCTAGTCCATCCTATGATACTAGGAATGGACCATCCCACAATTGTACTAATAACTACACCATAAAGAGGAATTAAATATTCTGATGGTATTGGCGGTGGCATTTTTTCAAAATTAGCAGTGAAATTACCAGACTTAGAGACAGGAAATGTTGCTGCATTATCTGGAGTTTCGAATCCAAGATTATTTTCTACAGATTTTATCCAATTCCATAGCGGACTATACCAATAATTACTCTTTGTTATTGCAGAAATGGTCGTTGTAGAATTCCTATCTAAAATTTCAACCCAATTACTAAATTCAAATCCTTTATTTGGCAAAGCTATACATGGTGTATCGTAGCCTATCCTAACGTATCTATTTGTTGTGATATCTTCATTGTCGCATTTTATATAACCTGCATTTGCTGGATGAACATTGAAAGTGATACTAGGTATTATAACCTTTTTTAAAGAGCCATCAATCACGGAAACCGTATTTGAATCTTTATTTATTACGTATATAGTATTAGTTTTTGTATTAATTTTCATTTGCGAAGGTGAAAATCCAACAGGAATGTTAGTTATTATTTTATTATCTGTGCCATTAAACACCTCTACAGTATTTCTCAAAGAATCAGAAATATAGATTAAATTTGAATTAGGATTTACAACTAGACCTGATTTAAATATATTATCCATTTTTATGTTAGTGAGAGAGCTCGTATCGAAATCTACTATGTAAAGAAAATGATCAGTTAGAATGTATGCCAAATTGGTAACTGGATTGTAGTCTAAGGCTGTTATGTCTTCTGGGTTATGTCTTCTGGTGGATAGAGTGATATTGATATTATTGTCAGTTGCTATAGTGTCTCCTCCCTTATTAAATACATAAATTAACGGATCTGGATTTAAATATTTAGATGATTTAAATCGACTAGTTTCTTGGTATTTATTAACATCGATTTGAAATTCTGCTGTACTATGATATCCTTCTGTATTTGTGGGAGATTTATTCAGGTTAGTAACCTCGCCATGCAGATAGATTTGATTATTTTTAGTATCTATTGCAATATCATCAAGAGTTGAACCAACGGTAAAATTATGGATTATTCTATTGCTAATGGTATCTATTGCATAAACTGTGTTATTCCATATCGTAAAAAGTGTATTTGTTCTCGGATTGATATCTATTGCAGAAGGAACGAAATCTAAATTTATTGTGTTATTTATTTTATTTGTTGTACCATCAATTACTGAAATTTTCTTTTGTGAATCATAAATCGCGTATATTTTATTTGTAACAGGATCAATTGCCATAGTGATAGGAGCCTCATCGAATATTATTCCACGTTTTTCTCGTTTTTCATTTAATTTAGAATTTCCTAATTCTTTAATAATTGAATCTTTTGTTACATTTAATATATTTATAGGGTCTGATAGACTGGTTACGTATAAGGTATCATCAATTGTATTCAATTTCAAATTAGTAGGATAAACCCCGCCTTCTAGGCTTGTTAATACTCTCGCTGTTTTATCATCTACAACTAATATTTTTCCTTCTTTAGGATTTGAAACAAATATAAAATCTGTTTTTGGATCGACTGCTATTCTAGGTTCCTCTGCAAGTGATGATGAATTAAGGATTATATTCTTTAGCGTATTGTTATTATTAGAGTCTATTACAGAAATTCGATTCATTTTTTCATTTACTACATATATTTTATTATTAACGGGATTAATTGCAGTCGAATACGGTCCAACAGCAACTGTACTATTTTTTATGCTTCTGAGATTTTTTATAGAGCTTGAAGTATTAATTACATTTACTAAGTCATGATGGTTACTTGCCACATATACTAAAGATTTGGTTGGATTAATATCAAAATTATACGATCCTTCTGCTAAAGGTAT
>DATDNG010000428.1:0-5090 GCA_036518375.1 Nitrososphaeraceae archaeon
CAACATCTTAAATTAATAGGAAGTGATCATCCCCTAGAACAAAATGGAAAAGAAGCAAAGCCAGTAAATTTTTGGCGAGTGAAGAGTCATGTAACAAGTTCACGAATCAACAAGGTACCTTGAATGCTAAACCGGTAAAACAATTATTCTGCACGCATATATTACAACGCGGTATATCATATAGCCGCAGTACCTGAATAAAGAAAAACTTTCAGATTTTACATGTGCCAACGATTGATAAAACTTAAATTTGTTAAACTCATTTGCTCTATACATATGACAAGTTCAGAGGTACTTGGAGGTGTAACATACGAATGTATGAGATGTGGAACAACCGTAACGGTCGAAGAATTGTCGAGGCTGCCAGAGATTAAATGCATCTGTGGATTCCGAGTTTTTCGTAAATCTAGACAACCAATCGTCAAGCAGCTGAAGGCAATTTAGTATTTTGATACTCTAGCTATGCAGCATACATTACTTCATACGTCGATGCTTATACATGAAAACTTTTATAACTTTGACTCCTGATAATTTATATGAAAATAGTTTGTCCTGATTGTCAATCTACCGCAGAGTTGTCGGATGATTTCACGTACGTAAAATGCGCAAAATGTTCTCTGGATATAACATATGGCGAGTATGTAAAACATGTAGCATATAAAGATAAAAGGTACCGCAACATACTGAGCGACTACAAGCTTTAACGGTATAAATGGTTATTCTATATGTAAATAATTATTATTTTTTGTTATAATGCTGTTCTAGATACCCAATATGATCTACAAACTGATAATATCTCAGCAGACTATGATGTTATTTGTTAAAACCGAAAAACCCTATTAAATCAAATAATATGGAAATCCAATGAAAATCAACTAAATATGTACTCAATGTCTTAAAGTATGCAGAAGATGGATTCAAACTGACTTTCGTAAGCTAACTGGGAAGTTTGTTTTCTTCTCTCCTACTGATCGTCTAATTCCCCAACTCCATTCTCATCGATATCCAAATCTTCTTCAAAGTCATCTTCGTATTCATCAATATTGTTCTCACCAGCTTCAGACATGTAGTATTTGGCTCAGAAATTAATATATTAATCTTTTTAAATCATCTCCAATTTTAGGATTTATCAACTTGAATTTTCCAAGGTGTTCATTTTTCCGAAGGTTCGATCTTATGTTTTTTAATAATCAGATTGTCTGACGACTAGAAGACAAAACTGATGGAAATATTCAAATGAATTTGTAAACTTCATACACCTAGAATCTGTTTTAGAAGAGCCCTGTAGTCGACATTCTCTTTGGTGCTTCCTGGTGATGGAAGTTCAAAAATTAGGGGAATGGGTCTCTTTGCCCTTATATCGGTTAGATTATATCGAATTTTTTTACCTATGTCATCGCTTAAAAGCACCAAACCTACATCGTTAGCGCCACCAATCTTGTTAATCTCAGAAAGTGCCTCTGCGGGAGAATCAGCTTCGATCCCTTGAACCCCTGCAAGTTTAAAACTCGTGATAAATACACGGCTTCCTATGGCTATAACCCGCAACTTTTTTCAAAGTCCTTTGATTTCAATCCCTTTTTAACCTTTTTGAGGTAAAACGAAGATGTCATTCTGCTGATTTTGCTTCAAAAGCCAAGACGCTCTTTCAAACCTATCATTCTCTTTACTTCCACAAATAGAAGTTAGGTGGTAGAAGCAATAACGGCAAAAATATTTGTGAACTGATGAATTTTGCTCCAATCTGATGATTGTAATAATTGTATTTCTTTTTATAATATGAATATTGTATCATAATGTTGGCTGTACAGAAAAGACACCTCAGAATTTTATTTATTATAGCTTTGAGCATTGGAGTGCTAGGCATTATACTCTCCGCGTTGTTGGCGTCATTTGCATTTCTGATATTCTCAATGCCAAATTTGAGCTTGGCTGCTTTTTTTGGTTACAAGTATTATACATATGATAAAAAAATCCAACAGTATGAACAGCGAAAAAGAAGAAGAAGCAATGATAGTAGCAGAAAAAAACGCTAAAGAAGAAGCATTATAAATATCACAATAGCTGCAAGACCCCCAAATAAAATCATCGTGGCTTTCCACATTCCTAGACTTGCAGTTTCACTAATATCCCACATACCACCTCCGACACCTGCCTGTCTATATTTTCTCTTGATCTCCGCATAGCTATAGATTCTATCAAAGTCTGCAGGCGGAGTCCATTGTCGTTGTATTGGAGCTTGATGATAATGGCCATAATAGACACTACTGTCATACTTTTTTCTTGCTTGCTCGTCAGAAAGAACCTCATAAGCTTCAACGATCTGCATAAATTTCTGCTTTGCTTCTTCAGAATTTTTATTTCTGTCAGGATGATATTTTAATGCCAAAGCGCGAAAGGATCGTTTTATATCCATCTGAGAGGCAGTATTGCCAATTCCCAATACTTTGTAGTGGTCTATCACTTTTATTTATCTACCTGTAGTGTGATAACCATAACACCGCAACCCGGTAAATAACATTTTTATTAACAACTAGCATAATAGGGCAAGCGGTTATTCCTGAGTTTGGAAGATATCTACTTAATTGTAATCTACATTGCAATGGTAGGGCCCTCTCTGATACTAGCAAAGGAAACAAAGAGGAGGCTTTTGAATTTAAAAAGCGGAGCTAAGGCACTCATCTTTTTGCCACTAACGGTTGGCTTGTTAATGATTTATGTTATTTTTGCAAAAGATTTGGTATCCAAGATCCCATTGCTAAATCTCTCCTGGCTTGGATACAACATTTCTCTTGGACCATTTGGCAATGAGGGTCTATTTGGCATCTTACCCTTTCTACCCATGTTAGTATACACGCTAATTCATGTCAATTATTTTGAGGAATTTTATTTTAGAAAAAACATAAAGCGAGTTATACTCTGGGCATTCCTGCATGTCGCCATGGGGGTAGCAATTCATGTTGCACTTGTATTGCTTCCGCTTGGATTTTTCTATCGTAGCATATATAACAAATACAGTATTAATCACGCGTATGCTCTGCATCTGGCTACAAATTTAGTACTAATTGGAATATCATTAGGTTCATATTTCCTACTACAATCCGGTTCCTAATTCCTATATTCTTTTACATAACAACATATATCATTAAATTATATTAATAAGAATAGCCTGTCTTACAAATCCTCCACATCATTTGGAATGAGCCTTGATGATGTAAATAAGACGACTTTCGGTAAACAAGTAAGAATATTTTGCTTTTATTTTTTTCTTTTTCTTTGCATCAGTTAGTTAATCGTAGAAAAAGGATGTCAGAGCATCTTTTTATGAATTCGAAGCACTTTAGTTATAGGAGATATAGCAAATGTTTTATTTTTATTAGCAAACAATAGCAGAACAACATGAACTCTATAATCGCAATGCAAAAAGAGATCAGATATCAGATAGATGATTTACCAAGGTTGGATTTGCCTAACAAAGCTAACTTAGATAAGTGTCTAATAGTTGGAGCAGGTGATTCTTACGTTGCAGCACTTATCACAGAATATGTTTCGGATTACAGGACGATATGTTGTAATCCGATGGAAATTGTTTTCAATCCGGAAATTATAAAGAATCATAGACTATACATAGTCTCAGTTTCCGGGGATACTAAATCAAACATACTTGCAGCAAAGATTTCGAAAAAAAAGAATATCCCAACAACCGCAATCACTGCAAGACCCGAAAGCAAACTTGCCAAAAACTGCGACGAAATAATAGAGCTCCGCTACAAAAGTACAGGAATTCCAACTTCTGGCACTATAAGTTTCACCTCTAGCTTGTTATGCTGCCTTTCTCTATTAGGCAAGATAAAAAGTATTGATCACCTAAATATGATTTACAAGCAAGCATACAATGAAGCTGAGAATATGCTTGCTACGACCCCCGATACCTCTTCCTGTTACATTTTCCTAGCCAATGGACTGTTATTTCCAGTTGCAATTTATGGTGCATTAAAGATAAACGAAGTTTTTGGGCTGAAGTCTTTTGCGTATCCTTTTGAAGAATTCTGTCATTCTCCTATATTCAGTATTAAAAGCAGTGATAAAATAATGATACTTGGAGACAAAGGATACAATGACGATAAGGAATTAAACAGTAGACTACAAAAATTAGGTATCAATTCCTGCTATGTTGATTGCGCAAGGAATAATAGTAAAATACAATTGACAGAAAGACTGATAAAAGCCATCATGTTGTTGCAGTTATATGTGGTTAAAAAAGCTATGCGGGAGAAAGTAAAGAATTGTTTTTTCTTGGAGAATAAGGAGCTGTTGAAATTGAGTTCCACTTTTATTTATAATAATGATAAATAGAAAAGAGAAAAATACATGGGTAACAATGTTTCAAGACTGGATAAATTTTGATTCCCAGAGGATAAGTGGACTAGCAATGATATATCGAACCAAACAAAATTCTGGTAATATCAATGTATTTTATGCAATTATTTCATACAATACTAAAATGGATAAGATTTTAATGTCTTTTACGCCTATTGTGCAAAAAACTAGTTTCTGATAAAACGAATATGAAAAACTTTCAAATCTTTTAAATTTGATGCCTGTAAGTGTACTATTTACCCATGCACCCCGATGATTTAAATGCTATTTGGCTGTGTCACGAGTGTAAATGCAGCTTTGTTTTCCACTCAGATGTTGAGGATCATAAGGTGAAGACCGGCCATACACCTATAGAGAAGTATGATTTAGTATCGGGCGAATTGCTCGCCTAAGGCATTTGTAGCTGCTGCTTTATTTTACAAACAATCATGATGGATGTTGTGGTAGTGGTACTAGAACGTTAGTGAAAAATTCCTATTATATATTCCATTCCAAGTCCATAGCCCTAGTTGTGAGCATCGGAATGCATTATGCTTTGTGGCGTGGCTGTACAATACATTATAAATCTAGCTATCACTAGCGTTCTACAAATCAAGTAGCTTAGGAGTGGTCTTCGTAAGCTAATGATGCCGGCTGAGAGATGAATCGTCCAAATCTATTTATCTGCGAAGAGGACATTTTATTTCAATGGGCAGATTTTTAGGAAGGAA
>DATDNG010000429.1:0-2015 GCA_036518375.1 Nitrososphaeraceae archaeon
TAGCAAAAAGAATCAATTATACAGACTTTTTGTCATAGGTAAAAAATCCCTTCCAGAGATAAGAAAGAGCGAAGCTAGATCATCTGAAAGATATTGGGCTAGAGTTGGTGGCATTTTTACAGATCCTAATGAGCTTACAAAAGAACTTTCGTCAGATGAATTTAGAAAAGGCGATGCTGCAAGGCCAGTTGGAGAAGGAAAGTATGCAATAATAAAACATCAAAACCATACAGAATTAGCATACATGCTTGAATTACCAAATGAGCCAGGAGAAGCTCAAAAAGAATTAGGTATAGAAAAAGAGGCAAGCTATGTTATTTCGGTAATCAATCCTAAGATACCAAAACAATCAAACCTTCCTGCCACGGAAGAGCCTCCAAAATATCCACAAGAGGTATTGAATGAATTTAATGAAAATGAGAACTTTGTATCTTTAGAAAGAGATACAAAATTCATAGACTACCGGAATGCACAGATAATACTTATTGGTGCAAGGGAAGGAAAAGACGTAATAAAAAACGAAATTGGAATAGAAATAAAGGAAGAGCAATCATCTGCAGCAGACGACATATTCAATAAACTCAAACTAAGAACAGAGCAAGTTCCAATAAAGCCATTGACGGAAGGAAAGTTAGAATAGCGATATCTGCTCGAATTTCTTGATAAACTAGTTATGGTGGTGATCAGAAAATAAGTAACTGTTTACAGCAACATCAATACCTAAGAGATACTCTCATACCAATTTACAAAGAATGTGTTTCCTGTAATAGTAGAACACAATTTACTTGTGTCAAGTGTGATTATTGCTACAGCTGCCATTGGAAGAAAGAGAAGATAGAGAAAGCTCGATTAGAACCATTAGTAATGTCTAAGGATACATTTTTAGAAAAATATCCACAGCCTCAGATAATAGAACAATCACACCGCCAACGGCTGATAACAGAACAGCAAGAACAGCAAGAGCAAACAAAGATTATTGATGTATTTGGCCATAAAACAGAACCAATTTGCAACTACCATACATGCCATCACAAGTTTTCATTACATGGTCTTGGTACTCGTGTATGTAAGTGCAATCATCCACAAAATCATACTACAGGAGTATCAATATTATTGTCATAAACTGTAACAAGCAACGAATAATTATCGCATGTATACTGAGCTAGGAACTTTGATTCCCTTATTGCTGATAATACAATATAGTTCAGGAAGTGAATATACAAAACCTACATGAACGCAGTCTGATCTCTCATCTAAAAGACATTGCAATTCTCCATTTTTCAACAATATCTCTGCAATTCTATTTTTTTTATTATCTTTTAGTATAACTCGATTCTGATCTATTGCAATTTTTTCTATAAAAGGAGAGTGCTTGGCAAACACTTCATCTTTTATCATCATCTCCTCCATCCTGCTTGTGAGGTAGCCTGAAAAGCTCATTATGCCTTTGAGCTCTAATTCTTTTTTGTTCTTTTCGTAAACTTCAAAGAACTTTTTATATACATTTTCGCTTACTGTGATGGATTTATAGCCAGGCTTTGGCATGTTTATTATACTGGTACGGTAATGGACGGAACGGCGATATAAGTATTATTATTGACCCATAAATAATGGCAGATATAAAAATGCCGCCATTCCAGTATTATAAATCCGGCTATTATCATGTTTCCGCCAGTCATTTTTGTCCACTATTATTGGTACTACAGTATGCACTTGAGACTTGTGCGAATACGACCTTATGAATCGACAGCACCGAACATAATACGAGCACCGTTAGGATTGCGGTAGAGACACAAAAACGTCTTTTGTCTGTCATTGACATCACTGATGGTCCTTCTGTAGGTATTAAGATGCAAACTCCTTGAAAGTTCAGTTTGCATACCTCACACTCCATCAAACTATACTCCATTTTTATTTATTGTGCGTAAAAGTCTGCCTCATCTTCATAGCCCTTTGAGTAACCTGCACAAAATTCAGCCATGCTTTTACAAGGATGCTTAGCCTGATCTATAAAT
>DATDNG010000430.1:0-4597 GCA_036518375.1 Nitrososphaeraceae archaeon
TATACAAACATCGAGACTTGGAGTTTACAATCTAAGCTTGTAAACGCAGGAATTTTCCCCTAATCGTAATATTATGCGGTAATAATCAACGCATGCTAGCTAGAATAACAGACTTTGCATCGATCTCATCTGACCAATTAAAATACGTTCTGGATTTACAGATAACGTAATTATTATCTTATATGTAAGGGAATATCTATCCCATTGTCTTTGACTATCAATTCGATTCTTGGGATCTATCTAATATATATTCTATCTATTATTTTGTCATATTTCCGATTTCGTTCGAGGTCTTATTGCCAGCAGATGATGATGAAGTGGTTGGTAAATTAGGACCAAAAGTAGAAGTAACATTTGGTGTTGCCTTGCCAGTAGTAGGTGGGTTCTGGTCCTGAGCCAAAGCGATATGCAACGTCGTTGATATTACTACTGCTGCAATAATAAATGGAACTAGGATAGATTTTGCAATTAATGATCGTGCCTTGACATTCATGTAATATTTTCAGCGAGATATTATTTATAAGTATTCAACTAATCTAATGTGTCAGATGACAACAATCATGCTTTTAGTAATAATAAAGAGGATTAGGTGATTAGACTCATAACTATAGCCTCTAATTGTGTAATTAGCAGCAATCATATCAAATCCAATGAAGCGCATTATCTATACCAAGGTCTTAACCTTCATTGCACATAGTGATATATGGCATATATAGATCAGCAGACACTTAATTTTGCCGACATGCTTGTTAACCAAAAATTAAGCTATTGTTGGAATAATTATGCTAGTTATCGATATTGGAGTCGGCGCCAAGTACTAAAAACGACCTGGTGATGTATATATCAATAGCTATCGGCGTAGCTATAATAATTTCATCCTTTTCGATAATCATAAAACAATACGAGAGAGCAATAATACTCAGACTAGGAAAATACCAAAAACAAGTTGATCCAGGCATTCAGAAGAAAATACCATTTGTGGACAATGTATTGGTCGTAGATATATGGGAGAAAGTAGAGAATTTAAGGTCTAAAGAATGCTTACAAAAGATAATATTCCTGTAACAATTGATGCAATTCTTAGATACAAAATAATTGAAACAAGCTCAAAAGATGCTCTTCTCAACGTAGAGAACTTTAAAGAAATGATACAGCAAGTTTCCCAGACAAGGCTGCGAAACAATGATGGTTATTCTTTATTTCAAGATGTATTATCACAAAGAGAAGAAATTAATCAAAATATTAAATCGATTATTTCAAAAGAAGCTAGTATTTGGGGATGGAGTTAACAGGAGTAGAGATTCGACAGGTGATTATCCCGCAAGATTGAGTCTGGAAGGTCTATGCAAGCACAAGCCGAACGCGAGAGAAGCGCCAGAATAACATATCAATGACTCAATGAATGTAAATTAAAGTAAAATGGTAAAATGACGCAGGTAAATTTTAAAAAATTATTTGGAGTGCTATTCACTGTCTTTATAATTATAATAGTGCTTATCTTTTTATTAATTATAATATCTCAAAAACTAAGTATAGTTACGGCTCTGGTTCTGGTTGTAACACCATTCGCCATTAGGTATTTATTTTACAGGTTAACGTGGATTTAGAAAAAGCTCTTAATTGGGAAGTACTTGCTACTACAATCAGCGATGTTAGTTACATCTTTGTTGTTCAACCTTTTGTGACATGTTTTACTTACAAGTTAATTGATTTCTGATGGCAATAGTATAGAATCACTTCTACGAGGATAATATTTTCTGTTCGTCAGAATGAAGGTCATAAACCCATATACTCATAAAGATATAAAGGACTTACCTACAAAAACAATATCATTCAAATAACTTAGTTATTAATATATTGTGCAGAGTTACAAAGAAATTAATGAGTAAAATAAGGAATATAATACTTGTTGGCATTCCATTAGTAATAACAATAACAATAGTAGTGGCTATCAGTATTAGACTAACAGAACAGCAGCAACCCATAATTGCACAAGCCTTGTCCTCTAACAAATCTTTTAGTCCAATGCTTCAAGAATTTCTTGTTCCAGCAGGTTCCAATCCGCATGACGTTGCTCCTGCAGCGGATGGAACTGTCTGGTATACTGCTCAGGGCTCAGGTGAACTAGGACGTCTTGATCCAAAAACAGGCAAAACTCATAGTATAGCACTTGGTAAAGGTTCTGCTCCTCATGGTGTAATTACTGGTCCAGATGATGCTCCTTGGATTACAGATGGCGGGCTGAATGCCATATTGAGAGTTGATCCTGGGACTGAAAAATTGCGCCTCTTTCCGCTGCCTAATAGTAGCAGCAATGCTAATCTAAACACAGCTACCTTCGATCATAGTGGCGTTTTATGGTTTACTGGACAAAGTGGTATTTATGGCCGACTTGACCCAGCTGCTGGAAGGGTACAGGTATTCAATGCTCCTGGTGGAACTGGACCATATGGTATTACAACAACCCTAGATGGTAGCATTTACTATGCTTCATTAGCTGGAAGTTATATTGCTCGAATTGACTTGAAAAACCAAAATGCTATTGTGATAAATCCACCTACACCTGATCAGGGAGCTCGGCGTATTTGGTCTGATTCCCATGGTAGACTTTGGGTTACAGAGTGGAATGCAGGTAAACTGGCACTTTACGATCCGGCCACTGCCAAATGGAAAGAATGGAGATTACCTGGAAAGAATCCAATGCCATATGCTGTTTATGTAGATGAAAAGGACATGGTATGGTTAAGTGACTTTGGAGCAAATGCCATAGTGAAATTTGATCCTGCCAAAGAGAGATTTGACATAGTATCTCTGCCAACACCGGAAGCTAACGTGCGCCAGATTTTAGGACGATCAGGGGAAATATGGGGAGCAGAGTCCGGCGCAGATAAATTAGTAGTCATAAGGACGAGTTATTGAAGCTTGTGCTGAGAATAGAAGGAATATCACATCATGCATCTTACCAGTAGATATATTTGTGTATAGGATAATAAGGACCAGATCACAACTAACAGTCGAAGACACACAATTTTCCTACTAACGAATTGAAGTCATACGTATTTCTCTTTATGGATGAAGGCACGTCATAAGCTATGTAGGTACAATAATGTTCTGATGCAACTAAACAAGATAGATTAATTTACCATCGTCACTTTAGCAGTCTCGCTCTGCAATGCCAGTTGTTTATCATCATCTCAGTACTTCGGAACCACAAATTCATAAAGTTTGGGTTCATTCCAGCAGCCTTTATACTCTCTAGCATTCGTACTCTGTGTTACCTTTCATATTCATCTACGTATTCTACAAAGAAAATGACCTATACATACTATAAGAGCTAATTACGATTAATTATCGCAACCACAGCCTTCTTTGCTAAGATCATATCTGTCAATATTGTATTTCTCCTTGCAATTGTAGCATATACTTCTACTATCTTCAGTTATTTTATTGTCGCAAAAGGCGCAGATTCTGTTGTTATCGTGGGTAATACTTTGCAACTGATATCTAAACGACGACGAAGTGTTTAAACCTTATTATTATTAGATCGTTATGGTACATAAATTAGTATTTGAAAATATGCTGGGGATTCTTCGCGGTATTATACAAAAGTGGTAACTAAGATAACATGATCTGCTTTTGAATTTTTATTACGGTAGATTTAGCCCTAGCGTGCTAGATGCGGTTGGCCAAGCTTTGATGGCATGTTTCCAAAGACAAAAGCACTCCGAGTCGAATAAGAAGAATAGAAATACATGGGCACTGATAATTAGATTATTTTGGATCATTTTCTCAAAGAATATCATATCTAACAAGCCTTTATCTTTGTTCTAATTTATGCAGCACTTTGACAAGTTCTTCTTCACTTTTTACTACATCATCAGAGAAATTTATAGGCCATGGCGTTGGCACGCGGTCTTTTGCAAATAATATTACTCTTTTTGCAGAACTTTTACCAATAAACATTTCGATTGCTGCTCCATAGCTTGGCTTATTCGCTAGAACTACCAAAACCTCAGCTCTTTTTATATTTTCTAAATCATGAAGTACTATACGTGCAGAAAGGTCTTTCTTGTCTCTAAAATCGTTGATATTCGAATAGTCCATTCCTTGATTAACCATATGATCTATTGTATCAAAGCCTTCATTGCGTAAGAAAGAGTACAAATGCCTTATTTCTTCTGCGCCGCCGTAACCTATCGATCCACAGACCATTATCTGCATTTTTAAACTTTACATGATAAAGTGTATATCAAGATTACCGAATAATATATCATAATTACTTTGTAGCTCCTTTCTGAAGTTATCCTATATACTGGGAAATTATTTTGAATCTTTTTAAGACAAAGTCATTGATATTAATTATCTAGTTCTACTGACATATTTGAATAATATAATTAATGTCATAGCTCTTATGTTACCTTCTATTTTATGTCCGAGCAAAAACAACCCAATTGCCATAAGCCATAGAATAACTCCTTTCATGATATTTCCATATAAACCAAACAGACTTTCTAAAGTAAATGCTATTCCCGTAACGTAAAGGGGAGCTCCTATGCAATGTAGAATTCTGTTAATAGGATGTCTGTGAGTACTCTTT
>DATDNG010000431.1:0-6421 GCA_036518375.1 Nitrososphaeraceae archaeon
GAAATATAGAAGCAGAACTGACATAGTAGGGTTAATTCTAGAAGCCGCAAATGGTGGAGGAGCTACCAAGACAAAAATAATGTACAAAGCCTTTCTGTCCTACGCACAATTAAAGGAATACCTGACAGTTCTATTAGAAAAAAGACTATTAGAATATGAGGAAGAAACAAAATTCTTTAGAACAACGGAGAAAGGTTTATACCTTTTGCAGATGTATAACCGATTCGACGAAATGATGTCTATCGAAAGTGTAAGAAAGTAGTACTAACAAATAATTTCCTTCCTTTATCTTCTATACATTAATCTCTTCAAAGTAGACCATGTAATTTTCGTTATCTATCCAACAGTGGGAATAAATTTTTGCATTATGGGAACTCTAATATAATATTATAACAAAGAGCATCATTTGACTCTATAACCCTCCTGTTGTTGGGTGTATTCAGTAGCAAATTAAATTCTTAAATTTTGTTTCTAAAAAACAGGAATTGTTTTACTATGCCAGTATTGCAGATAGGCATTTTGAAAACTTTATGGCCTTCTGTCAAAGATGGTGACATGCACATCAGAAATATATTTACATCAAAATTGTGTTTTCTATGAGATTTTCTTCTCCTTTGTCTCAAATTCAATGAATTTTATCATATTTAATAAATATATCTAGATAAGACTATACATAACGCATTTCTCTTACTAATCCATATTATTACTATCACTTCGATATTAATTGTTGTTGACAATAGCTGCACATTGCTGATGTCTCATATGAGTATTGTTCCATAATATAAACAGCTATCCTCAACTTTTCACTGAGTTTATGTATGTGTATAGTTGGTCTTCGAAATTTATCAAAAAACATAAACCTACCTTGGGGCAATGGTATCTCTTGTATAATAAGTTGGTAGAGTCCTAAAGAGAAGAAAAGATATAGCAGAAACATTAGCTGGTGATCAGGGAAATATGAGTTATATCTCCTACTAGAGCAATTCAACAAGCAAAGCAAGTTATATACGCCCTAATACAATTCATGACGTATCAATTTGTCAATTTGAAGAGTTTCTGACAAAAACAGCCTGTTTGTTATGAGGGCGCCATTGTCATAAACGTTTCCACTACGCAATTCAAGAAGTTTATAATGTGGAGCGCTGCTAATTGCTTGCTTACAGATGCATTTAACGTTACGTAAAGAAAATAAGATATTAGCATATTCATGCTATGTAATAATTATCCTTCCATTGGCTGCATGCTAACTCTTACAAGGCAAAGCATAGGATTATGATATTAGCTTAGGTCCAGTAATTACAAATAGTTTACATGCATATTGCCATGACATCTGTGATGTTGAAAGTGCATAAAATAAATAACTAACTAAATGCGCTAATATTATATTTATATACATCAGTTCGTCGATTCTTCAAAAGTGGAAGCGACTCTCTAATTTTTTGGATTCTAGATTTGTCAATTTCAATAACTTCCATTCCCTCTCTATTTCCCATATCTAGCAGACTGATGCCGAATGGATCGACAACCATGCTCCTGCCAGAAAAGATATTACCAACCTGATCGGGTGCGATTACATAGGATCCATTCTCGATAGCTCGTGCTTTCAACATTGTTTGCCAGTGTTCTTCTTTCATAATTCCATGAACCCATGCCGAAGGTACGACTAAAATATTTGCACCTTCCACAGTCAAAATTCTGGATATTTCAGGAAAACGTACATCATAACAAATCATCAGTCCTAGATTTCCAGCTGATGTCTTTACAGGCTTTTCTATTGTATCACCTGCCATCATCTTGACAGATTCTTTGAAACCAAGGGCATCATATAGATGTACCTTGCGGTAAACTGAACGGATTATACCTTTATTATTTATCATAATTGCAGTATCAAATACACGATTTTTATATTTTGCATTACTATTGTTGATATATCGTTCATATATTGTTGCTATGACATTAATCTTGTTTCTTTTAGCAGCAGAACACAGTGTAAAAACAAAATTGCCTCCGTTAACTGACTCAGATAGTTTCACAAGCTGTTTTGCAGACTGATTACCAGGCGAGAATGCCATTTGAAACTCTGGGAAGCAAATCAAGTCTGCGTTCTTTTTTGACGCCTCTTTTATGAAATTTAGTGATAGTTTTAGGTTTTCCTCTTTATCTTCTGATGACTTCATCTGTACCAAGGCAATAAGAGAAGAAACCCTTTGCATTTTCGTCAGTCAGTGATCTCATTAAATCAATAAATAAAAATGGTTTGCTAATATTATACATATCAATAAAATGCTTAGTGGAAATAAACAATTTTTCTTCAGCAGTTTCTTCATAACGAGGTCTTACTCCCCTATTCAGAGATGTTTTAATATGTACATTTATATTCCAATGCCTTGATATTTTCTGTTTGGGAAGACCAACATACTTTTTGTTTCAATATGATAAGGCCATTATTTTGGTTCAGAGATTGCTTCTTATGCTTCATGGTAGAGTAACGATGCTGTCGAAATAAGTAAAGACGATATAATCCCATAAATTAAACTCTTTAGTTTTCAAAATGCTACCTAAAGAATTCATGAGCATCACAGAAATTAAGCGAATTTACCAAAATGACGCAAAAACATATACCTAAGGAATCACCTCACCATAAGAATTCAGTAATAAATGATAATAAAGCTGGCCGAAATAGCCGCTCCTATTATTGCAGCAAGAAGATTGACAACATTATTATCGACCAACGATATACCCTTTTTTTGAATTGTAAGTATATTACAGTGTATAGTCTTTTTTTCTAGACATTTTTTGCAATTTGTACATGTATATTTCGCTTGAATTGTTGCTCCAAGAATACTGTCAACATTCGTAGCTATCATTCCTCCTGTAATAGCGGCCGTTAAAATAACACGCATATGTAATAGTATGCCTTCTGATAATAACAACCCACAGACAGTTCCTATCAAAAGTGAACCCGTCAGTGCGGCAATTTCACCTGTAACAGTGACTCCACCTGATTGACCTATATTGATTTCCTTCCAATTTAATATTGAGCGAGGTTTTGTTTTACTGAGCAAGCCAACTTCTGTTGCAACTGTATCTGATAACGCAAAACTAAGCGATCCAGTAAAAGATAGTGTAAAGACTGGATTGTTGTGGGATAAGTAATACAATATAGCAAGTGCTGCTGCTGGTCCTCCATTAGCTATCACGCTCTTCCACCCTCGTGCACCACTATTCTCTTCAGACAACCCCATTTTCTGCTTTTGTTTGTATTTGTACTTGGTAAAAAGAGATGCTGTTACAAAAAAAATTAACAATACAAAGAACCATAAAATCGAACCAAAGTATAGTATAACGAAACCCATTGGTACAGCTGATATTGCACCCCATCTATCAATTACTCGCATCCTGTAAGCAAAAACAGTCGTGGCAATCATAAAAGAAAGCCATGTAACAGCTTGCTCTATAGGAAGCATTTTATTTTACGCCACCAGTAACGAAGTTATACAATTTTTTTTTCATCAAACTCTAAAATTGGAATTGTTGTTAAGGTTGATAATGTAGCCTGCTCTGGGTCAATACTACCTACCATATTCTCATCCTTTTGAGCCAACTCGTAAATCATCAGTATATATTTCTTGATGAATGCAACTTCAAGGAATGGTCTCTCTTTTTCATTGTCGCTTATAATTGATGGAGATACATCCATTTTCTTTGCTATATCAGACAGTGTTATCACGAATTCTTTTCTTACCATTTTACTTTCTGCTGTGCAGCATTATTATTCATCACAATGGAGACTGCTGCCCAATTTAATTGCTTATAGTAGTTAAAAAGTGTTATATCCATTAGGCATGGGCAGAATCAGTCTTAAATATGAAATAAAAGATCATCTAATCTGAGCTATTAACTGCTACTGTTTAGAATAGCAGAGGGTATATCTTACAAGTCAACGATAATGATAAAAGAATAACAAGAGTAACAGAAGCAAGAAATGAACCCTACAATGTCAAGATTGATTAAAGATACCTGTTGTTATCTAGGTTGATTGGTTAATTATATTGGTTAGCTAAACCAGTATAGTAGCCTATTTTAGTTATACTATAGACAAACGTTTACCAAACTTATGTATACTATAGTATTTTAATACAGGTTTATTGTATCACAATTCTGAAACTTGTTGGATATTAAAACGGATTTTATAGAAAAAGAATATTTGCTATATAGGCATAATGAAAAGGTAATTCAATGCAATTTGTGCCCACGTTTATCAAATTATATTAATCAAATTGGACGAATCAAAGTAAAAAGGTTTATAGATAAAGATTATTGGGCGAAGCCACTTCCAAGCTTTGGAGATACAAAAGCTAAATTATTAATTATTGGATTAGCGCCTGCTGCTCATGGTGGTAATAGAACTGGCAGGATGTTTACAGGAGATAGTTCTGGAGATTGGGTTGCAAAAGCTATGTTCGAAAATGGATTCGCAAATATGCCCACAAGCCAATCGCGGAATGACGGATTCGCATTAAAAGATGCGTATATTACTGCTGTTGTAAGATGTGCTCCACCATTTAATAAGCCAAACCCATCTGAAATATTAAACTGTTCGCAGCATCTTATCACAGAATTAAAAATTTTAGATAAGACGATCAAAGTTATTTTGACACTTGGAAAAATCGCTTTTAATGCATTTTGCAGAATAAATAATTTGAATGGATTGACATTTTATCATGGTGCTTTTTACAGCATAGCAAACAACAAAACTTTATTGGTTTCATATCATCCCAGTAGACAGAATACCAATACTGGTAAGCTAACATGGCATATGTGGATGGATATCTTTAGGGCTGCAAGATCAATAATAAGACACAAATAGATTGCTCTATATTGCCAAACATTTTTATCGAAAGGCATACACTTTTTAAGCTGATATCATCAATCCATACGAGTTAAAACAGACGCCCTAGGATAATAACACAACTGAAGCCTGAAATTGAGGCTTGAGGTTATGAGTGAGAAAGGATAACTATAATGATAATCTGTCAAAGAAATAACAATTACCACTTTCCTTGTTTTAATTATATATGAAAGCCATATTTTCGACAAGGATGATTATATGGTAGCTCGCTATGCCATTTCATTATGAGATTATTTCTACTGCAATTATAGAATTAACCAATATTGATTTGGAAACGGCCTATCTACATCGAAGAAATGGCTGTTGCAGGTGATAAAATATTTAAACTCAGTGTCAACATCTATGATCCCGTGATCATAGGGAGATATTCATAAAGAACATACAAACTAAAACTAATTTAACGCTTTAACCATCTTTTTTATCTGCTATGGCACCATCTATTAATTATAACAAACCTTGTTCTAGTTGCAAACTACTTACAATCTGCCTAGATTACAGAATAGGAGTATCTTTCGCCACTACAAAACAACAGTAGTCAGCAGTAAAACAGGAGATAGCACTACTACCACCAGAGCAAATAATACAGAGTAATTATCAGCCAGTTTCCATTTAGGGCTGGCTATATGGAGTTGTTCTTAGTTATGTTGTCTTATTACTAAATTTTTTCTTGCCAATGTCATTTGCATGTCTAACGATACCTGAACTGAATGTGACTTCTCCTCTTTTAAATCCAATCACATATCAGGCCAAATTGGTATAATTTGGCACACTAATATTCAAACGAATTAAGAAAGATAGTAATTAGATCAAATTAAGCTTTAGTAGTAAAACCATTCTTAACTCAACACAGCATGGCTTTCGCGTGATAGGGTTCTGCTTATGGCCGATCTTCATCTATGCCATAGTGAAAATATGGAGATCTATACAATGATAGCAGAAACACACCTTGGATAATGATTTTGATAGTGTTGGTAGAAATTCAGATTAGCAGTCAAAACAATTCATGCTCTTCATTTGTTTTCTGAATAAACTCATAACAGCATTTTATTGTTAATCTGATATTGAGAGTGTTGAAGTTAATATATTAATGTTGACCTTCAATTGCAATCAAGGTTAATGTGGATGTGATTTTATCGGTCTTTCTTATTCTCAAACTAATCGTTTCTTTTAATTTGTTTATTGTGTCTGCTGTGACTTTAACAATTATATCATAAGAACCACATACTGCATATACCTCAACTAATTCTGGCAGTTCCTTGAGTTGGTCGATAATCTCTTCTTGAAATCCGTATTCACAATTTATTAGCACATAGGCTGTTGATGGCATATCCATACACATATACTATATTCTAGAGTAATTAAAGCGCTAAAGGCATGCATACTCTTGCTAAAGTCGTTCTGCGTTGATATATGATACTCATTGGTGGCATTTATAAAATTTTAACTGCTCTTTTACGACACAGCCAAAACATTCCACAACGCAGAGTAGAATAGTTAAAAGCAAGGTAT
>DATDNG010000432.1:0-2316 GCA_036518375.1 Nitrososphaeraceae archaeon
TAATCCTGTACCGAACATCATAATTGCTGATGTGTCAGTAAACTCTCCTACCGAAATTGCTACTATACTTGAAACCCAAATAACAATTAAACCAAACTTTAAATTTCTAAATTTAAAGTTTGTTATAGAAATTTAAAGCTCTTCAATTACTGGCATATTGTCTTATCTCGTTCTAGCATTGAAACAATTATTATGCTGCTGCCTCCTTTCTTTAACACTTTGAAAGAGCTTCTGTACTTATCGCCTCCTACAGTATCAAATACAAAAGAATAACAACAATTCCACGGATTGAAAAATTGCTTCAAACTCCAATAAATGACCACCGGAAATATGTCATAAGAATAGTCTTAGCTCCATATCTAATCACAACAAGACGACTGGACTACAATCAAGTGGAGGAAAAGTATCGATGCTTACCACTACTATCCGTGAAAAATAAGACATATCCTGTCCTGTAAGAAATATCTAATGGCATGTGATGTCTATAGATAATCTCCACTAATGAATATATCTTTTCATTATTGTACAATAAATAAGGTCTGGATAAATAAAAAATATATGCAGCATTTTGTTCTCCTTATTGTGATAGCATCTTTAGCAATATCAATTTCCATATTAGTATCATATATGGCAACAAATACATCATTTTTTCCAGTAAGAAGTTTGGTGCAGACAGAGAAGAATGTTTTATCTTCTTCACCCACTTCTTCTTTATTAGCAAGTCCTACCAGCACTAGTGAGATTACGGATGCTAGACTAGACGTTAAGCCAATTCAGATTTATAGGACAAAAATAGTTCCTGGGATTAAAGATTATTACGATATTCTTTCATTAAGAGTAGACAAGGTCAATGATAGATTGATTTTTTCTATGGATCTAGCTGGCGATCCTAACAAAAATGAGAAATATGAAACAGCGTATATTTGGCTATTATATTATAACACTAGCAATACAGATCGCAGTTCGCCAGCACATGAAGAACGAATCTACACATTGATTATACCTAACTTTGCTCCAGATTCAAACTTTTTTTTAAAAGGTTGGTATATGGCGGTATTCAATAATACTGCAAATACATACGTTCTTCCTCTAGCAAGAATATCAGGTATGCCAAAAGATAAAGTACAGGTCTTTATCGATCCAAGTCTAATAGGTAATCCTTCATCATTCGATTACATGGCTTGTGTAATGGTGAGAGTAAATTCTACTTTCTTAAATAAAGCACCTGATTATCTAATGGACTCGGCCCCTGACAATGATAGGTTTTGGCAAGAATGGTTCACAAGATAGATGTTGATGTGGAATAAGTAGTGTCAATTGCTTTGATGTATCCTTGCTAATTTTAAAGTAGGCGACCTAGACTGTACTTTAAGGGCATTTGGCACTTTTCTAGCAGCAGCAATTCCAATAGCAATTTCGATAATTCAATTGATTTCAAAAGGTGGATAGTTAGCAGATATTATATGTACGTGTGATAATATAATAATTATTATCTTCATTTTTCTTTTACTGCTGCCACCATTGTATTATCCACTATCTGGTTTGTCAAGATCTTGAGTAACGAGTTTGATATCTCTATAATACCTTCATAGTATTCATTGTAATAGAAGTTTTGATGAGATTTAGTTAACAAATGAGAAGATGATATAGTCGCCGATGTAGTTCCCATACTGCTCTCAAAATAGGTCTTCGATGTCAAATACGTTATGTTTGATATACTGGTAGTTTCTAATACAGGAGTGTATGCAAAAATGCTTGTGCGGTAAGGATACAAGGGCATTTGAGGCATGCACTCCTCTGGGATGTAATACAGTTCTTCTTTGTATAGGATGCTATAAGCAAGTTGAAAAATGTGTATGTCAGAAAAACAACTGACTATCAATCAATCTATGCAAAATCTACAAACTATATCATAATAGGGCAAGGTGAATACAAGTAGAAGGAAAATATGAAAGCCGGTAGCAAGGGTCCTTTGCGTTGCAGCTCATGCTATGTCAACTTATATTTATTCTTAATATGTTTCTCTTTCCCTTTCTCTGTCCATTCCGCTAATGTACTTTGGATCAAATTTATAGTACCCATTTGCATCATCAAATACGTCTGCTGCTGTGTGTGTTTTTTATTCATTAAACTTCAAATATGTCATCAGATTGCCAGCATTGCAATTGTATGGAACAACAAAAACTATGGTGCTTTCTCTGGGATTATTATTAATAGATATGATTGCTTATTAATAGATATGATTGCATTATCTTGTTTATCTTCTACTATTTCCACAGAATAACAGGCTGTACTAGCTCAACTCTTTGTACAGAC
>DATDNG010000433.1:0-2525 GCA_036518375.1 Nitrososphaeraceae archaeon
AGTAGCATTTCTTACATCTTAGGTATTTAAGGAAAAACCTGATCTCTTGTTACAATGCTATAACTTCGTCTTCTTTCTACAACAACATGTGGATGTTGTGAGATTGGCTAATAATCTAAACTGGCTAGTAATCTGTTACTAGGAGGTTACATTATATTTTGTACATCATTTAGAGAAAGCGATTACTGCTTGAAATTTGGAATATTTACCAATCCAAAAAGACCAAAAATTCCTCAAGACAAGATATTCAAGTTAATTCAATTAGCTGGTCTAACTTATTCGGCCAAAGATCCTGATATTGCAATAGTAGTTGGAGGAGATGGCACATTTGGTTATTATGGAAGAATTCTTTCTATTCCAATGCTATTTGTTGGTGTTAATGATCCTGAACTACTAGGCAGTAAGGCTAGGCTTGCTGAGATTTTTTTTAATAATCTTGACAAAGTACTTCGAGACATCAATTTAGGAAAATATATTGTAGAGGAAAAAAAGATGTTTTCTGTTAATTTTGGTAAAAACAACTCAACAGGAGCACATGATGTGCTCACAGATATCTACTTAGAAAGAGGTGCTTTTTCCGGTTGTATAAGATATACTGTCTCAATATCTTGTAATGGATTATCCAATAATATTTATCGTAATGCTTATGATAATCATGATTTTTTTGTAGATGAGAACTACATTATAGAACATGCTATAGGAAATGGAGTAATTATTAGCTCATCATTTGGATCAAAAGGATATTATTCTTATCCACAAAGATTGAAGTTAATTGGTGATAGTGGAAGCCTGGGAAAAATAGAGTCATTTGCAGACAACAAGCTCGGTATATGTCATATTATACCTACGTTCCTTGTTCGTCAAACCAATAAGAAAAAGGAGCCGACGCCTTCAGAATTCATCAATTATGTTGTTCCATGGCAATCAACCATTAAAATTAGTCTTTTTAGAGAAGCAAAAGTAAGACTGTATGGCACAACAGATGTCCCAAGCGGAATACCAATTAAGATTAATGATGAAATAAAAATAGGTCCATCAAGAAAGGCTGCAAAAATAATTAGATTGCAAGACAGAACAAGATGATACGAACATTTCTGGTACGAGTATCAAAATGATTTGAAATCATTATTGGCTGAAGATATATGTAATTAATAAGTCTCAGGGTGTGATTATGCTCAGCAGATACTCTACAGAAGATGAGAATCCATAGTAACTAAATGAGATATTATAATTTTTATTGGTATTTTGCTGGTATTTGCATCAATAAGACCAGACCTACTAAATCGCGCTCCGTCACTATACCCATGTGCTTTTCATCTTTATTCTTGTTATCAAGCATCATTAGCGAACCTTTTTCTTTGCTGCTCCCTGAGCTGTGCTAGATGAGCCATTTATCTCAAGTTTTTCTATTAGTTTTCCTACCGAGATGGTTGTCATATTGTTGCAAGTATGTATAAAATCAAATAGTTGTAACGTATAAACGTTGTAATATTACCACGTTTGATTTGTAAACACACATACGATAAAATTGCGTGTAGTTAGGTATTTTCTGAATGGCTGTTGTGCTTTTGCCTTACATGTGCATCTAGTTCTACTTCTGAGTTAAATACTGTACCGCATTCACTACATCTATAGTCACCTGTAGATTGTGCTGACATTTATCTTCCACTTAATTAGCTAAAGTGTGCTATTTAGGCTTTCGAAGCAGCATCTGATTTTATAAAAGACATGCTAGAGATGCAGCAGTAACAAAGTTAATAGCAAGACCCATGTTACACATATTTTTCCCTGAATTATCCTATTTTGAACAACCTTTAAGTGGCGAAGTGTGGGTGAGGGCTCAAGTTAGTGAAAATCTACTAAATGTTAATCCAAGCAAGTTCAGATGGATGAGGAATAAACGTCTGGTTCTTCTGAATATGTAATATTATGCTACGACATTAAGGAAGTGTTTATGGGCTCCAAAGAACATCTCTCATTTGAAGACTATAGGGAAAATATTTCTAAGTTAATCAAGATAGCAAAGCGAGTAGAATTTACAATCATAAGGGAAGCAATAAAGTATGGCATACCTATCAATCCTAGTTATTCTGATACAGAATCTTGATTGATTGTATGCTCTGTTTCTCCTCCGCTGTTTTCATGTCGGTAACCATAATGCTGGAAACAGACACAGATTCCAAATTCGTATTGTAGATATTCATTGATTATATACCAATGACGGATTACTATTTGTAATCTAAGATTCTACTGCAATGCAGTGCAGACATCACTAATATATCCTAATTAACAAATATTCTAAGTGGATGTATTCAATTGCATTATCTGAAAATGTTGGCAAATTTGCCTCTATGGGAGAATTTATAACGTTAGACGAAGATACAGTAGTAGCTGAAGCAGCAAAAGTAATGCGAGATAAAAATACCTCATGTATTTTGGTTGTCAGTAAGAATTCCAAAGAACCAATTGGAATTGTAACAGAAAGAGATATGTTAACTCGGGTGTTAGCTGAGAATCTAGGCCCA
>DATDNG010000434.1:0-2935 GCA_036518375.1 Nitrososphaeraceae archaeon
AAGGGATTTTGCTGTACTGCTCATTATCATTTGATTCTACGTACCTCTTTACCTGTTAATCAGAAAACTGACCGGACCCTATCCATGATGTGAGTAGTTTGTGTCATTACCAAATGTAGTAGTCATTCTTCTGTTGAGGTAGGTGACATCATAATATATACATAATCTATCATAAAAGTTGGTATTTCCTTAATTTTCTTCCTATATTAAACCGATTTTATACCAGTATAGAATTGAAATATTAACTAATACTAGAATCCATCATACCAGGAATTTTATGAGTCAGAATCCATAGTTAGCATCAAGCCCTGTTTGTGATCATGACTGATTTCAAAGCAGTCTTTAAAAACCCAGCTTGTTTTTCATGGACTGCGTTAGCCACAACTACAAATACCTATAAGTGTGGCATTCTCATTTTCGTCACGGACCGATATTGATAAGGAAATAACGAGAGAAGACCAAAACTTTTATGTGTAAATTCCTCCGCTCTCGGACTTTTTGACTTCTATGGTAACCTTGTCGCCAACTTTTATTCCGATATCTTCGTACTCCTTCATGCTCATTTTAAATGTAGGCGAATCAGTCAGCCCACCTCCCCCCATCATTTTAGAGATATTTCCCATAGCCTTAGGCAGATTTTTCATTAAATCTTCAGGAGAAGTAAATGCCATTACATTGGGGCCAAAAGGGTTTTGCTGCTGTCTCTCTGCACCCGGTTTATAATCATTGGGATCACCAAACGCAATGTAAACATAAGGACTACCATCTTGGGACGCTTCGATCCTTGCAACTATGAAATCTTTCTTCATGACTACTATTCTCTATAAATCTATATTAAAAAACGATCTTATAAGCGCTATTATGTCCTAAATCAGGGTGAATTTGCCGGGCGATCATGAAACAATCGGTGTCAGATATCAGAATCTACCTGGCCCCAGATCTAGATATAATTATACATTTGTAATTAAAAATCAGAGATTTTGTTGTTGGATAATACCATCAATGGGATTTAGATATTCTACCACTATCTAATAAAGGCTGGATGGTAAAACTCGTCAATTGATGAACTGACTTCTTAATTATCATAGATTTCTACGTTAATTTGATGCATGCTCATTGCAAATAACTTATTCAAAAAGCACTTTGAGCATCTTCTTATAAGTTTGTAAGCTATGTTATATCAGAGAATAGTCTATGAAAACGATGATGTGTAGAGAAGCTGGATTTGATTGTAGTCACGTCATAAAAGGCAAAAGCGAAGTAGAAGTCATGAAAAATGGCATAGAACATGTGATTAAGGAGCATGGTTTCAAAAAAGAGGATATAAATGAAGAATTCAAAGAGAAAGTAAGAGCACTTATTCACACCTCATAGGAGCTGTACCAAGCGATGATTCTCTTTAGCTCAAATTGTGACAACTACCCTTCGAATTAGGTTGTGTTTCCACCTCTGCGGCATTATATTACGAGTTCGTCTCGCGACGTGGTTTGGATGTTGAATACATTACGAAGTACCATTTATAAGAGCATAGCAAGCTGCTAATTATACGATTGTTTGCCCAAGCCAGTCATCAATACCATGGGAGCTGAGACAAATTTTACGTACACGCATAATCGGTAAAAATATCTATTATTATAAGGAAATAGATTCCACCCAACTTTCTGCAATTTCCATAGCTGAGAAGAACTTATCATTACTAAAACATAATGAAATGAAAAAAGATGACAGAAAGTACCTGGATATAAATGGTACTATAATTATAGCGGAGCGCCAAAGAAGAGGAAGAGGAAGGCATGTTGAAAACAAATGGATTTCACCAAGAGGGGGAATTTGGTTATCTGTAATCTTGCTGCCAAAAATAAAGGCTGCTCAGAGTACATTCTTGCCTTTATGTTCTGCTATTGCGACATGTGATGCAATTAACGAACAAACAAGTTTGAATTCGAAAATTAAATGGCCTAATGATATAGTAATTAGGGGGAAAAAAGTTTCTGGTATTCTGGTTAATGTAAGTACGGAAGGTGAAAAAATTAATTACGCAGTCATAGGAATCGGAATAAATGTAAATATAGCGGTTTCCGCGATCACTTCATCAATTGCTTCTAATGGCAGCAATTATTCTGAATTCTTATCAGGATATACTGGAGTTACCTCATTGCAGAGCGAATTGTACAATACAACCATTGATGTTCCCCTGATGATACAATTGCTGTTGGAGAAATTAGAACATTATTATCTTGAACTTGAGAGAGATGGCCCAGCAAACATTAGACATCAATGGAAAAAAAGAGCATACACCTTAGGAAAAGTTGTTAAAATAAGAACACAAAACGGAATTGTTGAGGGCATTGCTATAGATATTGACAATAATGGAATATTGCTTGTCAAAACATACGATGGCGATGTTCATCGACTAATTTGACTTAAAGTTATCACTATGATCTATCAACTAATGAGAATATGTAGTATGATTGCAGCTCGTCATTGAAAGGAATTGTGTATAAACACCTACGGGCTCCCAGATTCTGCATCCTCAAATTCTTTTGGGTCTGATTTTTTCTCCTGTTGCTTTTTCTCTTTTCTGTACTCTGTATAGGCATCCTTTCCGTATGTTGAAGGGGACTCTGCGTTTTCTTCTGACGCATTGGTATTGCTCATAGATTAGAGTTATTCTTCATAAGTTATATACATAACATATATTCTCACTAAATATGAGTCAAATAGGCGTTGGTATGCTTCCATTTACATAGGTTAACATTACAGTTGTAGTACTCGTAGTAGATGTCGCCAGAATACAGATATATCAAACTGCCAAGCAGGACATCAAGGTATAGCTTTAATCTTCAAAAGCAGTAGGGAGAAGTTTAAGTTACCTTTCATGTTATGACACTCGCTCAACTCCGCTAATGAATTAATAAAATTTATTTTCTACTTA
>DATDNG010000435.1:0-9391 GCA_036518375.1 Nitrososphaeraceae archaeon
TATCTATCATGAGGCTTGACTCAATTCGCTTCTTCGTATCCTCAAGCATTTTTGAGGATTCGATTCTCATCTCCTCATACACTTCATTGAAGAATTCTTTTAATGGTTTGCCGGCTATTATTCGTACGCTAAAGTAGAGGCTAGGAATACGAATATGAATTTCTTCTACTACATGTAACAGTATGATTTGAATATCATTTACTGAACTTGTGGTCTTACTTCCACATTTAAGCAAATCATTGACTATCTGAATTGCTTGTTGCAAAGCGTTCTCTGATGGTTTAGAGCCATCATATGGTACAAGGATTTTGCTATAGGGGAATACCAAAATTTCCTCTGCTCCTGACTCTTCAATCTACCTTTGCTACTCTTCTTATTTTTTTGTTATCATCATGTTCACATCATGCTAATGGTAATATGCTATATATTGATTGATTAAGCCGTGTATAACAAAATCCTAGTTCCAATTGATGGTTTTAAACCATCATATAAAGCATTAGATCATGCCATCGATCTTATAAAATTGGTTTTGAATGAGGATAAGGATAAGAACATCGGAACACAACTCATAATATTATTTGTTATCCCAGACCTTCCTGTTCCACTTGGCTTTGAGAAGCCAATGCATTTGAGGTTTGACTATTAACAATTCAACAAATGTACCGTATCGATATGTTCATCTATTTTTCCTTTATGTCGGAACGTAGATTGACAGTATGGATGTATTGACATAGTATATCCTTATAAATTCTCGATGTCTTGTCAATTTTTATTCTTGTTATTGAGGTTATATATACTGCAAACCTTCTAACTGCTAGATAAGATCTTGCTCTACACTGCTTGACCATTATCTCACTTTATTTGCAATATTTTCTTCGACAGATTCCTCTACCTCTGACCCAGATGTAACAAAAGCCAGCTGATCACGATGTTCCTAACCATATCGCTTTGGTTAAGTTTCTTGGGTAGTAGTAATTTCAGAATACATGTGATTTCATTTCACTACCAATACAGGACAATGTGCATGCGTTACTACTGATGATGCAACACTGCCAAGCAATAACTTCTTAAAACCTGACTTACCTCTTGTTCCAATCACAATGAGTTTAAAATTGTTTTCTTCAGCGTAATCTACTATAGCCTTAGCTATATTTGTAGAAGAGATAATCTCTGATATTATTTGCATATTTTTTTCATGTGCAATAAGTCTAACTTTATCCAAGTATTTTTCAGCCTCATTTCTCACTCTTGTTGTATATTCAGATGTATCATGTGGTCCGAATAAATCCACATCAGACCTTACAACGTGTAGCGCATAAAGCTCTGCTTTATATTCTTGAGACAAGGAGATGGAATAACGAGCTGCTTCTACTGATTCATTAGAACCATCAATTGCTACTAATATCTTTGAGAATTTTGAATTTGGTGATGTTGATACATAAGACAAATTAACCTTCACTCACACAGCTACACGAAAATGTGCCCTTATAAGAATGAATTTAAATTTGGCAGACGGTAATTATATCAGTGCAGCATTATTTCAATTACCATGCATCCTGGGAGCATTAAACGCTCCCAATATCACAAATGCATCATTGCCGTTCTAATGATAGTATAGAAACTGTTTATTTTCCATATCAAAATCCCTTTAATACACTAACTATTGGTACTTTCCAAGTATTTTCTTAAAAACTACCATAGGTTCCTTCACACCTAAAGCTAAGACAACTATCGTCTGCAATAAACGTTCTCACAGGCCAAGCTTCAGCAATAATACCTTGAAACTGCTCTCGATTTCTTCAGGTTGCATCATATATACTACATTTGCTGTTGAGTGGTGGCAAGAAATAGTACTCTAAAGCAGCATAACTTAGAAGACGTTAGGTATGACAGAACTATTAAAAAGGTTCTTCCATAACTAAAGTCAAATGCTAACCTTGTTTTGCCATTCTAATCTACTATATTTTATTACTTCTTTGATTATAGTAAATTCTACTTGCTCCGCCATCTTACTTAACTTAGAGACTTCTTCTCTATAATCTTCAAAAGATGTGTAGATGTTTTGAATTGAAAGATACTGGTAGTATTTTGAAGAGTATTGAAATCAAAAATGAATTAGCTTATCTTCTTTATTTAGATCGTATCATTTATCACAATACATCACTTTTCATCTGCATGTCTTTCTAATCGTTTTGCCTTCAATAACTAGACACCTAGTAATTTCCTCATTCTATAATTTTAATGGTATAATAGTAACAATTAGTTCGTTCTTCATTTGTCTTATGTTATCTGAAAAATTCAGCATAGTCTTTGGCAAATTGACTAAAATGTATCGGTTTTCGTCCTGTAATCTGTTCAACTACGTTAGTCGTTTGAGACGCATGGCCTGCTTTAATAATCATATAGAACTCCATTATAGCGTCCACAAGCCAATTATCCATACCATTCTGTTTCATCCCTTTTCGAGCTTCTTCTTCTGGTATGTCTACATATGATATTCTTCTACCAACTTCTTTAGAGAGCGTTTCAGCTGCCTGTCTATAGGAAATTGCTTCTTCTGCAGTAATCGTGTATGCCTTTCCTATGTGCTGTTGATTTTTACTTGTCAGTGCTTTTACAGATACAGCCGCAACATATCTAGCATCTATAAAACTGACCTTTGAATTTCCCGCAGGAACATAAAATGCGTCTTGGGTTCTTATTGTATAACCAAATTGAGTTATGAAATTTTGCATAAATGCAGGAGGGCGTAAGAATGTAAATGGTATTCCGGAGTCTTCAATTATTTTTTCTTCTTCTCTATGTATTCGACCAATTGTGGTTGCAAGTCCAGTCTCGTCGGCCGCCATAGAAGATAGCTTCACTATATGATTGACACTACTACCGTATTTCCTGATTCCTTTTACCAAATTAGAATAAACTGTCATGTCAGGAGCTGGCAAAGTTAGTAAGAATAATTTATCTACTTGGTTTAAAGCATCAGCTATAGTTTCAGGTTTATTGTAATCCATGTGGACAGTTTGAACTTTTTTACTATATTCTTTGAAATTATCAGCTTTATTTTGTGAGTGAATGGCTGCTCTGATAATAATATCGCTATTGTTGTTAGAAGACGACGACGATGATGCAATCTGTTTTACTATTTCGCTACCAACGGTTCCAGTTGAGCCCGTCACTAAAATTGTTGTTGTTGTCTTTTTTTCTATATTATTACTATCCATAGGTATATTGTCGGATTGAATTTACTTATGCTTGGTAGTAGTAATGCTGCCATGCTCAGACATTGACTCTATGAAGGTGTCCTACATCATGTTTTACCTGTATGTTCTCTAATGGCAGCTTTTATCTACAACATGAAATTTTTAAAGATATATAATTAATCGTAAGAACAGTATGATCTAATTACTGCTCAGTATATGGCCCGAGCTTTACAAGTGTCCTGCCAAGGCTTTCTCCTCTAAATAAGCTAACAAAAGCTTTAGGTGCATTTTCTAAACCTTCATAAATGTTTTCTTTCCACTTCATTTTACCCTCCTTAATCCATTTGGACATAGAAGCATTGAAATCATTTAAAATTTCAGTGTGATCACTCCAGATGAATCCTTGAAGTTTGAGCCTATATGAAACAGCTAAAGAAAGATTTAATGCTCCTAAAGAGGAGGACAAAGTATGGGGATTATTATTATTCTTATTATATTGTGATGTTGTTCCACATAATGCTATCCTTCCAAAAATATTCATGTTATCAATTGCTGCTTCTAGATGCTTACCGCCAACATTATCAAAATAAAGGTCAATTCCCTTTGGACATGCCCTCTTCAATTCAGAAGAAATGTGATCTTCTCCTAGTTTTCTGTAATTAAATGCATAATCTATTTTTAGTTCATTAAGTAGCCATCTTACTTTCTCATCGCTGCCGCAACTACCAACTACATGACAGCCTTTTAGCTTTGCTATCTGACATGCAACAGAACCTACTCCACCAGCGGCTGATGAAACAAAGACTGTGTCTTGACCTTCCCTAAGTTCACCTATTTTAAAAAGCCCTACATATGCTGTGATACCCGTAATACCAAGTATTCCTAAGAAGTATTGTACCGGGGCGACCTTAGGATCGACTTTTATAACATCTTTAGCATTACTTTCTATGTCTTGAGAAACCCAGTATTCTCTCCAACCAAAGTTGGCCTTGACGTATTCTCCAACCCTGAATTTATTACTTTTAGATTCTATAACCTGTCCAACGCATCCACCATTGAGTACATTATTTAGTTGAGCCGGAGGACTTATTTTACTTCCCTTGACCATAAATATTCTCATAAAGGGATCTACTGACATCCAAATATTGCGAACCAAAAACTCACCTTCTTTTTTTATTTCAGGAATCTCTACCTCTACGAGCTCAAAATCGTCTTCTGTGACAAATCCTGTCGGCCGTTTCTTTAGATAAATTTCTTTACCGACTATTTTATTTTTTTCCAATTGCTTTTTCTCCTTTGTTTTTCTGTCATGTAGTAGTTGGCTAATAACGTACAACAGATATTAATTAAGAAGCAAACCTGATATAAGTGACATATATTATTAACTATTTCTACAATAACTATTCATACAACACTGTAAAGAGACCTGGCTATTGCAATTTTTTGCAAGATTTACTTCATTGTCTAAAGCTTGCTTTAGAATCAACTTGTGTTGCTTCCTTGCAGATACACCTTCAGCAATCATCTCTATTCCTACTATTAACAACAATAGCCATATCATGATCCATGAAAGAATCACTCCAAACTTCATTTATAGACATTGATTGACAAATCTTTAAACGCAAAACAGATGCAAAACCAGGTCCAATTGGTTGTCATTGTAGCAAAATAATACTAGTCATAATACTTATAGCATAATTATGTTGTCCTAGTGGCAATAACGTCTTATAATTCTCCAATGCTAGTTCTATCGGCAGCTTATTCATATAAGTGGAGAAAATCCCGAATTCTACCACAGTATTTGACTATGCTATGATGTTTGAGCGAGTTTGTTGTACATATTCATTTACCTTTGCGCCTGCATATAATTAGCTTCCCACGTCTCACGTTCATCATCGTAGCTACAGTAAATAAAAAACTATTCAGGATTATCATTTGTAAATGCAATATAACGCCAAGGCTGCTCATTGCGTGAAGATGGAGCTCATCTTGCAGCTTCTAAAATCAACAATAACTTTAACCTTTCTACAGGACGGGTAGAAAATGCTCTGGCACTCCATCTTTTTGCAATTAGCTCATTTATAGGATGGTCTGTTTTCGCAGGCTTTGTTATTATTGTTGCTTCTAATGAGGATGTTGCTGATGATGGCTTTTTTTCTTCTTCTTGGTTATTGCTCACAATTATTCATAAACAGTAGTTTTGTTGATCATTTCTATGTATTGCTTTTTGAACATATAGTATCACAAAAATGTATAAAGCTGAATTATTGCAATATCGTAGTAGGTCTGCCATCTTCTTAGGTTTATGATAATTTTTTGCAATAGGCTTTAATTACTCTGCACATTGTGAATATGTAATGATTGATGTATCCTTCTGACAGACCGTACAATGACTTTAGAGCCCCTCCCCCTACATATTCTGAAAGGAAATTAAGATCTATTTTGCGTTCAAAGAAAGTAGCATTCAAAGACAGCCAAATTATCTGGTATACAGGATGTGATAGATACACTCCTGATTTGCTTGTTGGTAAAAGACTTATCGTAGAAGTTGACGGTAAAGTACATGATAAGGACTTTCAGAAAACACCAGATAGAATACGTCAGAGGGCACTAGAAAAGATGGGTTATTATGTGCTAAGAGTTAAAAACGAAGAAATTCAGAATAAGCCTGATTCTGTTGCAGAAAGAATAATTCAAAAGTATATTGAGATAATTGAAGAAGAAGATGGTACTAAGGCAACAAGAACAAAGCCCATCAAGATAACAGAATTAGAAAAGCCATTGCACTATGAGCCTATACCAAGAGAGATAACTAGCGACCATTTGCGCTTATGGGCCCTATCCTTTAATCAGGAATTAATAGCAAATAAAGAATCAGCGTGGCGTGTGGACTATTTTAAACAATCTTTGACACAGATTCATCCCAAACTTGTAACCAATCAATGTGCTATGGAAAGATTCATCTTGTTGCTAGTTGGTCTTAACCTCTATAAAAGAGAAGATGGAAGTTTAGATTTTGAATATACATTAAATTTCTTGAAGAAATGTATTGAGATTCTAAGAGGGTTGTTCAGTCAAGAAGCTAGTGCAGTGGATGTTCATATAAATAATATGTACAATATATCCGCACCTGGTTTTTTCAAGAATCTAATTTTCAATGGTGGTCCTAACATAAATCCTGGAATAGTTTCAATTGAAAGTGAAGATTCGTTAAATTATCACATCGATGCTTTCAATACAATCTTTTCTGAGTTGGGGATAACTGTAGGAAGGCAAGATATCAAATCTGAATGTGCTGCAACACTAGCAAAATTAAGTAAAAAAGATGGTTACCATGATGGTACCAATAATAATAATGGTTTGTCAAAATATAAATGGCTTATTGATTGGCTGAATAAGCAGCAGATATAACGCATCAGTAAGTCATGTTATCGGTATATAACTTGATTTTGGAATTGGAATTCCCAATGTAACGGTGACTGCAGAGCCGACCTTAATGACACGGCCAACGATATCATGTCGGGAAATACATGGATAGACAGTAGGCACCGCGCTCCACTCGCTACGGATGGTGTGGAGGTCAGAGTGGCAGATACCGCAGAAAAGGATTTCGATCTGAACATCATGTTCCTCTGGATCGCGCCGCGAGATGGTGATTGGGACAAGTGACGATTTAGCACTCGCAGCAGCATGAGCCTTCGCTTTATACTGACCACGTGATTCAGGGCTAACTTGCGTTGTTGTCATGACAGACTCAGTACGATATGATATAAAGATATTTTAGCCAAACAAGGATACAACGGGCACCCACCACATAAGGGGTGAAATCATAAACAACTGTAATACTACATTGAATTCTGTTATGGTAGCGGTTCACTTCTATGGTGCAATCTGTATTGGCAATTCCATTCCCAGAAACACAATGAGCAAAAACATCAATCAATATTTCAACATTCAAATAGGGATTAGCCCTATATTAATAGCAGATTTATCTATTGATGGGAATGCCAATATGTCATCTTTGCTAAATATTTGTCTCAATTTGTTTATATGTTCTATAGCCATCTTATATGAGAAATCTTGTGGCAAGAAATAATTTCTTTTTAAAAGTCCTAGGATGCGGTGTAGAGTTGGCATGTCCCTTTCTAGAATATTATAGGATTCCATTATTGCATCACTTTCATCATAATCTATGGGTGTTTTGTTAAAATCTATAGAAGTCTCACTTATGTATTGAAATTTTAGTGGTTCTTTACTACCTTTACGAGTTACAGTTAGCGTGTACATTGCGCGAATACTCGCACCATCTATAGAATCATCATAGACAGGCTCATCTAATATTATCTGGGTTTCTTGTATAACATTTAGAAATTGCTCTTTCTTTGATTCGTCAATATGGTGCAAACAATTGTTTACTTCTTCCTGTGTCACTATGTTACGACTCAACAGATCACAATCGCACACCACATTCTTATGCTTATAGTGTTCGTTCCTGTATTCTTACAGCTTTCAAGATACTTGATGACATATATCGATAAAATATCCAAATCTTGGTCATGCATTCTATCCCTCATCTGAATGGTTGACGTCTCTAGGACCTATACAACCATATGTCTTGGCAGATCTTTATTCATGGCATGAAGCTCATTCTGGGTTTACAAGTCCTGCTGCTCCTGCTCCAGCTCCAAGCAGCTCTACTACTTCTATACTCTCTTCGTCATCCAACTCTACCACTAAATAAAATACCTTCATCTCTATCTAATACAAATCAAACATCTACAGAAGTAAAATCACAACCAAAAGTATTATTAGATTATGAGGAGAAGGATTTTAATAAACAAGCGATTTATTTGACCAAATGTTAAAGGATTGTCAGGATAATGAAGGCGAAGAAGTACAATTTGCTAATGCTCTGAACCCAACTTTTTGTAGCTTTAACTATAATAAGGTAATTATATATAAATACGAAAGTAATGTATTGGATAACATATTTCAATCTCGTAAGTGTCAAATACAGATTTACAGTCTAAAACTCCATCATAAATTTTTTGTCTTTTGTTAATAGAAGGATGCTATGCTTTGCCTATGGCATGATTTACCATTCAAATAATATTCAACTTATACGTAATAGCTAAAGCAGCATGCGACACAAAGGAGCCTAGATAGATTCCCTATCTAGGGAGGCAGCTTGGCTGCAAGAACATCGACCTTTTCTATAGTGGGCGGCTTTGCGAAAAGCTCGGAAGCCTTCTCAGCTAGCGCAGCAGCAACACGGCCAGACAGATGTGCTTGCCGGCCTGAGTCGTCCGGGAAGGCATCAAAGATGCCGAACGTTGATGGTCCCATACGGGTTGCAAACCAGGCAGTGGTTGCTGGCTCCTCTTGAACCAAAGATAGGCCACTTCGAAGAAAGCTCTCGACATCAGCCTCTTTGCCGGGTTTTGCCTCTAGTCGAACAAGCAGCGCTACATTAACCATGTTTTTCTCCCACTTCTATACATGCTTGAAGCAAATGCGATTTGTCCATATTTTTCATCGTATCATAAGTATACTACAAATGATAAAAAGTCTTAACAAATTTTAAGAAATTGAAAAATATACTTTCAGTCAAACTCAATTGATACGCTCAAAACTTATAAAAGCTATCCCTATGAACACTATTTTATCTGACAATTTTGACTATAATCTCTAGAAGATGCAAAGAATTTTATCGTTATAATTGGATATACTGACTCCTCCCACTTAGTCATGTTATAAAGTGGCAGATGGTTAGGAGCATTCTTTGTTTCAATATAAGATACTTTTATTTCCATAGATGGCAATGCAACCGATGCTAATTAAAGGGCATGCTTTACTATTTTGCTTAATTCTATATCTGATAATTCTTGTAATCGTTTTACTTCCCTTTCTTCTTTACGCTCTGCACGTGCTATTTTAGATAACTTGTCATAGTGATATCGCTTGACTTTGTACAGATTTCCCTCTTTATCTTGGCGTAGTTTTTGGCATTCTGACTTGGATATTAGTTTTTGACAGAGCTGGCAATATAGCAGCCTATGCATCCTATTCTTAGATTCTATTATGTGTCTATTACAATCTTCAAACCACGTCATTTTTATCGGATCTCATTGTTGCTAGCACCGCATGTCTTAAGACTCATTTGTACTTTTTAACTGCAATCTTCTTCTATA
>DATDNG010000436.1:0-2920 GCA_036518375.1 Nitrososphaeraceae archaeon
ATCAGCATTTCAAGGTAATTCATCTCCAATAGAATAAAGATATATTATTCAAGTTAAACCAAAAACTCATCTTTTTAAGGCTCTTTCAACAGATATCATTTAATGGCATACTATGAAAATGAGAACACTTTCAACAAATTAATGATGTTAAAGGGAGAGGAGGCTTTTCATAACAAATACGAAGATGCGCTAGAAAATATCAAGTCACAATTTGGTAGAAGGTATACAATGATTATTAATGGTAAATACCTTAACACAATAGAAACTTTCGTTCACACTTCACCAATAGATACCCGTCTAATACTCGGATATTTTCCGAGTGGTTCTGCTAAACATGTACAGCAGGCGGTCAATGCTGCAAAAAAAGCATTTGAAAGCTGGGGTAAAACCCATTACAAACAGCGTATAGATATTTGCAGAACAATTGCAGAGATAATGAGCAGACGCAAATTTGAGCTAGCAGCATGGCTTTCTTATGAAAATGGTAAGAATAGATACGAAGCCATAGCTGATGTTGATGAGGCTATTGATTTCATCAGATACTATTCTAAAGAAATGGAAAATAATAATGGCTTTGCAGTTCAAACTAAAAGTGCATATCCCAATGAAAAAAGTAAGAGTCTGATGAAGCCATATGGTGTCTGGGGAGTAATTGCTCCATTTAATTTTCCCGCAGCAATTTTGATTGGAATGAGCATTGGGGCTTTGATTACGGGGAATACTATCGTATTAAAGCCTGCTAGCGATACCCCTATAATTGCATATAAATTTGCCGAAATCGTGAAAGAAGCAGTATTGCCTGATGGTGTATTGAATTTTATAACAGGTTCTGGAAGTAAAGTTGGTCAGGCAATAGTCAATAGCGAAGATATCGCAGGAATTGTATTTACTGGTTCTAGAGAAATAGGCTACAGAATGACAAAAGAATTTAGTAAAGTACAGCCCCGGCCTGTGATTGCAGAACTTGGAGGCAAAAATCCTGCAATAGTTACGGAAAATGCTGATCTTGACAAAGCCATCGAGGGAATAACTAAAGCAGCATTTGGCTATGCAGGACAGAAATGTAGTGCATGCTCTAGAGTATATGTACAAAAAAATGTTAAGAACAAATTTATTGAAAGACTTGTGGAGAAGACCAAAAATTTACCTGTTGGGAACCCACTTGACCCTAATACATTTATAGGTCCTCTGATTAACTCAACTGCTTACAAGAATTATCAAAAATATGTAAAACTTGCATATAGGGATGGTGGTAAGGTATTGCTTGGTGGCTTTGTTAAAAAAGATGGCGATCTCAAGTATGGCTACTATATAGAACCGACGATCATATGGGGTTTGCCTAAAGACCATGTATTATTTAGAGAAGAATTATTTGTACCAATCCTTTGTGTAACAGATTATGAAGTACTTGATGAAGCCATTAGACAGTGTAATGATTCAGTGTATGGACTTACAGCAGGAATTTATAGCAACAAAGAAGAAGAGATTAACTGGTTCCTTGACAATATTGAGTGCGGGGTAGTATATGTTAATAGATCTATTGGTGCTACTACCGGAGCTATGGTAGGATGTCAGTCGTTCGGTGGATGGAAGGATTCAGGTACAACAGGCAAAGGAACAGGAGGACCGTATTATTTGATACAATTTATGAGGGAACAAAGCCAAACTATTGTCAACTAGAAATAGTTTCTAAATTTACTAAAATTTATCAGCGAATTCCAAATGTTGCTTATTCTTTACGACAGTCAATTCATTATCTGAATATAAAGTCTCGATTCTTTCGTGTGTACAACTATAATAAAGGAAATTGTCTAAAATATTAATATGTATTATCTATTTCAAAATGGAAGTATAATAACGATATAGTCAATCTTTTTATTAGACAAGTAAAATTTGAGAGTAGGGTTAGTTTAATTTTCTAAGAACAATAACTTATAAAATTCTCGAGAAACATGATCGCAGTGAAAATGTACAAACAACTATTCTTAAAACATGTGGTGGCAGTAAACTATGAGAAACATTCGATAAATTGACCTGGTTTAAAGACGATAATAGGCATATCATAGAATCTAAAAACAAGAGGCATAGGCTACTATATTGTCCATTGTGTAGAGAGTTGATACTCAAATCAGAGTGCCAAAGGTTAAGACAAGATAAACGAGGAAATATGTATGAAGTCAAGCGATATCACTATGATAAATTATCTAAAATAGAACGTGCAGAACGTAAAGAAGAAAAGGAAGTAAAATGGTTGCAAGAATTACCAAGTATTGAATTGGGAAAAGTAGTAAACATATTCTTTAGAATTTAGAATTCATTAGTCAACTATAAAATATAATAACTGAGAGAGACTCTATGCACATTATCTGATTTACAATACAACGTACCAACATAGGAATTGTTCTCTTCTTCTACCTTTACAGTTAATAATGCTAATGTCTTCAGATACACATCTGTTAGTTATCGAATTACAATTATAACACCAAAGCTCTTAGAAGATGATGAGGACTACGTAGCTCTTATAATCAATGCTGTAAGCAGATCTATTTAATAGTGATTGTGAGAATAAAACTTAATACCTTCATTCTAATAGGGATACTGCTCCCAACAGAGAACCTTGTAATTATAAAGATTTCATAAATACAGTTTACGTGATGCAGAAATATCTTATAATATTAAATAACTAATGTCAACTCGAAAAGGACATTATAGTTAACTGGCTTTATTGTAACTTTTGAAGCAGAGTGTCTGTATTAGGTGAAATTAGAAGAAACACTGCATACCTTGCTTTTAACTATTCTACTCTGCGTTGTGGAATGTTTTGGCTGTGTCGTAAAAGAGCAGTTAAAATTTTATAAATGCCACCAATGAGTATCATATATCAACGCAGAACGACTTTAGCAAGAGTATGCATGCCTTT
>DATDNG010000437.1:0-3263 GCA_036518375.1 Nitrososphaeraceae archaeon
GTATATTTGCACAATAATTGTAATATTATAGCGTAAGTAAGGTTTACTATATGATTGATATTACCAAAGATGTATTATTGATTAAATACATCAATTACTAACTTTAACTTTAAATAGCAAAACTGTATGTAGTTAAGGTAGGCTTGATTTGCACGAAGTCCATATTAATGCTCAAAATCATGATAGTAATAAAACCTCAATTTTAGCAGTTGATGATGAATACGATATTGTCAATTTGATTAAGCAATCTTTAGAGAGAGGCGGACAGCACAGGGTATGTGTCTTTATAGATGTAATAGAAGCGCTAAATCACTTCAAATTAGACTCAAAAGACCACCATGATATAGTCATCTCAGATATCAGGATGCCAGGTATGAATGGCTATGAATTTGTAAAACATGTGAAGAACATCGACTCAAAAGTAAAAGTGATGCTCATGAGTGCTTTTGAGATTCAAGACAAGGGATTTCATAATATGCCGCAGGATACCAAGGTAGATGGCTTTCTTCAAAAGCCATTTTCCGTAGGACAGCTAAATGATGCGATAGAGAAAATTAGCCAATCCTAGGATCAATTTCTTTAATATGATGATAGTGATTATGGGATAAAACTGCAATACTTATTATATCGTTTGTGCATAATATCAGGGGATTCACTCATAGTGGTACAAAACCTAATAAACTGTCAGGTTGATGATGCAACACATCATATGAACGAAGCAGAATATGGTGCTCACTACATAATAATATATCCAAGTTTATATAGATTAAGGGAGCTTTATTCTAACTATGTACTGAAGAAAATTGTAGAGAATAATGAAATTGTCATTGTAAACCCATTTTATGAAACTACCGATTCTGTTAGACGGACACTTTCTGAAAAATACAATCACCATGTGAATGCCATATCCAAGTATGAAAAGGAAGAATCGCTTATGATTATTGATTCTCTAAAGGAATATCTAGGTGATCAGCCCCTGTTGTACGTTAAAAAGGGTTTAGCGAATTATTCTAAAATGGGAAAGAAAGGTCTTTCAATTCTAGCTGACTTGGGTGCATATCCCCATAAATCCAGGTATAAAGAGCTTGTTGATTATGAATCATCATTGCCAACAAAATATCAAGTACCCATGAAAGGATTTTGCTTGTATCATCAAAAAGATTTTGATCGATTCTCAGGCGAGCAACAGCAAAAGTTAATTGACAGTCATGGCAAGGCTTTAAAGATAATAGAAGCATTGTAAAAATTGATTGATTGATAAAGCTAAATTATCTCGTTGGGAGTCTGCTGCTGCAGTTAAGACAGTTTGCTGAACTAGATGAGCAGACACAAGCTATAACATCATCTTGGACAACTGTTCATATTGTAAGATAGATAAATTTAACGCTCGGCTACTGATTATTATTAAAGAAAGCGTTTATAACTTCAGAATTATTGTCTCCTATTACTTCAACCATTTCTGACCATTGTACTGCATTTACATAGTCCATGGTTTTGATACTTTCTATTAACTCATACAGCTCCTCAGTACTTTTGTAAGCTACATGAGCAGAAATGTTATGTTCTGAATTAACTTTAGTTTCGCATGATGCAATATTATTCTTATACTTCTTAAGGAGGCTTTGGGCTATTTCTTTTGATTTACCTTTATCGACATTGACAATTAAATCTCCAACTCTCCCTCCAAATGCTTTATAATTAAAAGTGTATGTTTTCTTTACTATTACTTTTTCAATTGTTGCTCTTCTTCGTTGTAGAGTTGAGAGTGGAATATTTAGCTTCTTTGATAGAGCCAGGCTGCTAATATTTGGTTCCTTCACAAGTTCTGAGACTATTTTGATATTAATGCTATCAAGTAATTTTAATACTTGTTTAGAAGAGTGATTATTATTAAAAGTACCTGTTTTATACACTTTAGCAGTTAACGAGCCAGTGCGAATACTCTTATTTTGTGCCATCTTTGTGAATATAAAATGTAAATACATACATATAAATGATATTTAATGTATTGTTCTAGCAACATACTAGTTTTAGACCTCATTTTTATGGTTTTATATGATAAATTTCGTTAGTTAAATATAATTAGAATTTTTTATCACGCCATAATACATCATTAGTAAATTTATGCGTTGTTGCATAACTAACCATTCTGTTGATATAGTTTGACCTATTTTCATTTAGCTTGCATGGTATAATGTTATCGAGTGATTAACTGGCATGTATATATAATGAATCATTGGTAAGGCGTGGTGAAATAATGCTTGATTTTGATGTTATAGATAACTGGAATAATGAACTATGGAACATGAATGAGGGTAAAGAAGGTGCTTCCTATGTATACCCAGATACATTTGTTCAATTACTTGGTTATATGCGGATATATTTTCATTTACCTTATAGACAGACAGAAGGTGTAATAAGATCGCATGCAGGTGGCAAAGTACCATCAATTCCAGACTACAGTACAATAAACAGAAGAACGAATAAACTTAATATTAAAATCAACGAAAGAATAGGAAACGATATTGTCATAGTGTTAGATAGCACTGGAATAAAAGTAACTAATAGAGGTGAATGGCTACCTCATAAATGGAATGTGAGAAAAGGATATCTCAAGATACATGTAGCTGTTGATATCAAGAAAAAGAAAATTGTTGCACTAGATGTCACAAGTGAAGAAGTTCATGACAGTACAATGTTGAAGAAACTTGTAGATAATGCTTCAGAAAATAATGATATCAAAAGAGTAATTGCAGATGGCGCATATGATAGTAAAGGGAATTTTAGATACCTCTTTGATAACCAGATTGAAGCTGCGGTCAAGGTAAGGAAAAACTCCGATCGATTAACAGATTGCTGCCACCCAAGAAAAATAATAGTACTGCAGCAGCTAAGGAATTTTGAAAGGTGGAAGTCTAAAGTTAACTATGGATCTAGATGGATAGCAGAGGCTGTATTCTCTTCTATCAAAAGAATGTTTGGAGAATATGTATCTGCAAAGAAATTTCCAAACATGGTCAAAGAAATGATATTAAAAGCATCATTATACAATAGGTTCCTTGCAGGAAAATAAATTCCAAAATTTTATTATTTCATATGGCATGATACGTTATGCAACAAAGCAGTTGAAAGCTAATAAAGTGGATAATACGACCCATGTTACTAGTAAGTCTTTGTGAACATCACCTGAGTGTCACTAGTTAAAATTTCCTAATTATATTGAAGAATGTATCTCTTTGAGCAGGTTCTCTTCTAACTTCATT
>DATDNG010000438.1:0-9203 GCA_036518375.1 Nitrososphaeraceae archaeon
AGCAGAATAAGAAGCAGTCAAACTTCATTGCAAAGTAGAGATGTAAGCACTATTAATTGTGAAAGGAAAATATCGAAGGATCTTTCATTATTTTCACAATTGCTATTAAATAAGAAAGCTCAACACACAGCTATTATCATGACATCAATATCTAATACTCCTAAAGAGCTTTGGTGTTTTAATTGCGATTCTATGAGAATAGTGTGCCTCCATGATTCATGTCCAGAACACTGCGATCTATGCCTCAGAATTAAAGCAATAATCATGAAATCAAGCTAGTAGTTAGTTATAATATTAGGAAAGGGCTAAGTTGATAATTTTAATTACGCGGAGTTAGCCTGCAGATTCATCTAAAAATTCAGCCATGTTCCACCGGATTCGGACCGATAACATATCATAAAATTCTATCAATTCACTCGGCTTTTCTGATCTTCAGTACTCTATTGTTCCATCATATATGAATACGGTTTTCAGATGGCCGATGTTGCCTTTATGAGTTTGTCCGTTAACAGCAATATACGTGATACCAACCAACGTCTCTTTTCATTATTTTGGTGGTGGCTGATATATCGGTGTGATCAAATTTTGATAAAGCCATTAGCTTCTCCCAATATTTGGTTAGCAATATTGTAGCTAACGCTTCTTGTTACCCTAGTGTAGCTAATTGCTCTATAGTCATTCCGTTCTTGCAATTTACAAGATGTAATTTCTTGCAATCACATTCATTATTGCAGACTTGCTTTTATTTTATGTAAATCATCTATTGCAACTCTCTTAAACCTGATAATAACCCAAGTCGTGCGCGATATGTCTTGCTTTAAGGAGAGCATCATGTTCTTTATTATTAACAATGTTCTCCTCATTCCATTTTTTCATTAATTCTATTGCTCCTGTTTTCTGACAGGTCTTCTGAAGAAGAAGAACAATAAGAAGGTGGAGATGGAAGAGGAGGCATAGGAGGATGTGAATGAAGACACTCTTCGCATTCCTCCTGACTTGATAATCCAATATCTGTTCCTAATGTACGTATAATATCAATATGTATATTTGGATTAAAGAATAATTCCTGAATTATGTGATTCAATTGATGCATATCAAATGGTCTGCCCAACTTTTCACTAATAAAATCAAACTTCCATTCAGGAACTGACCATTGAAATTCTAACATGCATTTATCAAATTCTCTGCCATATAAGCTTAGGATTAAATCATGTATTTGTCTTTTTGCCTCTTCTAATTTTCTTTGAGTTTCTTTTAATTTATAAAATACATGATAGTTTTTTTCATAGTCATAAAGAGTATCCATAGTTACATCGTAGTCTTCTAATGTCTCCATTTTCCTTTTTTCTAAAAGATCTATTTCTTGTTTTATTTCCTCAAGCCTTTTGTGTCCTTGGGTTATATACTGGGGCAGTCTATGGACTGGAATTGCAAGAGTGGATGAAAGAAAAGATATATTATCTATCGTATTGATAAACTCTTTTGGCTTCAAATCCTGCTTGAAACAATGAATATCTATATTTTCAATAAATGACTCTATCTGCCCTTCATTCAAACCCTTTTTCTCTAGCATTGCTGAAAGCCTTACCGAAGATGCAAATGAATTTACATCAAGTCCTCTTCTTTTTAGCCTTACAGCTAATTGCCTTATTAGATCAAATTCAAAATTATCATGGTTATCATTATCAACATCGTAATCCTCGTCGTTGCCATTGCCATAGCCATTGTATTCTTGCTCCATCTCATACTTAGCTTGTTTAACTATAGCACTCACTGTCCCATTTCCTATCTCGTTGTCTTTGGCAATTTGATCTCGAGGTTCACCGCTAAGCCACTGCCTGATTACTTGTTTTCTTATTCTGAAAGGTACTTTTCCGCCCAACTAATATCAATATTCATTTCAGCATTCTAGCATATAAGATTATTCTATGATATTAGAATAGTAGAAATTCCCTTTATGTCATAGTAGATATCTATATGAATATTACACCCCTCCCCTATAATAGGCCATTACCGAGCACAAAAAGTATATGACCGCCAAATGACGGGTTTTTGAGAGCAAAATGGCGATTAGCTGGCGGCTAACTATAACAAATTTGACCAATATTTGACCAATATTTGACGCGGTGAAATTCAGGAATAGGCCAGGCTATAACAAATTATTCTTCCAAATATTCGTGCTACTTTTACCATAACTGCTTGTATGTAAAAGATGTCATAGCTCTAAAAATTGGATATCCAAATACATATATGCTGTCAGCAAATGATTTTTGTAATCCTTTTTATGGGTATATTCTATCGTAATTTCTGATCATGACCGTAGTACCTTCGAGAATGTTGGCAGATACGTATAGAAAAGAGTATGAATGTGAGAAAACCTTGCAACTAATGTGAACAGGTAGCATGGAAAAATGGGATTCTTTCCTATACGTCTGGGGTTCGATTACTTTTCTTATTTATCTTTCATTTTTAGTTAGACTATTGCTACATGCCTTTGCTTTCTAACCAATTGCCTATTTCCATAAATGTCATTTTGTGATAATCATTTAGGTGCAGAAGTAAAGTGATTAAGCTATAAGAATAATAATAATCTGGTTTTGAGCAAAAGCACTTTGGAGGGTATTTTATAATACCGGTACCAGGAGCAAAACCTTCTACCGCTTCCAAAATATCAGACGGAATCAATTCTAATTTAGCCTTATTTTTATCATTTTGAACTTTTGCTGTGTTTATAGATGATGAGAACATGTCATATCCCAAATACTTTATTATGGCAGAAACAGCACAATATTTTTCCCCGTCGTCATCGACAAATGATCCGAAAGCTTGAGGAATATCAAGTATTTTCTGTTTGAAAATTGTGCTAAGCTTTGGTTGAATGTGTTGCTGCTTCGTATGCCTCTGGTCCCACCTTTTTTGTACCACTATCTTGTCTTCCTCAGTGTGTTTGTATACATGGCAGAGCAAATATAATATAAGTTACTTAACTAAATGCTAGAATTATCAGAATATGTGCCATTCGCTAATTTATGTTATTGTTTTCCATAACCATATGTGCTATAAACCAATATTAGGACTCAATTAAATAGGAGCAGCTCCGGCAGAGTGGTCTTCTCTTGTTAAGAGCAGGAGAATACAAAAATGCTTCGTCGAGTCCAAGCTCTGAAGGCGAACCGATTCGCCCTCGGGCGATCAGGAGTTCAAATCTCCTCATCTGGCGTCGTTATTATATTATTGAATTTAGGATATTGTTCTACTTGACTCTCTATGTTGTCTGCTCCTTACCCTTTGACTGTGTTCAGACTTAATTCTTCTATCTAATCTGGATACTAACTCTTTACAGGCACTTAAATGGTCATAACCTACAGCCTTTGCATCGATTACACCTTTGTTAGTAATCATTCTGGCTCTAATGGAATATTTACGAGTTTTATGTTTGTCGACATATACGATTACAAGCTGAACATTCTCTAACTTTCCTTGAATTTTCTTCAAGAACCTAGATAACTGCTCTTCAATTTCTTGGCGCTCTCCCTCATTATCAAAGTGGGCAATATGAATTGTTGGCTCGGACCGTCTCGGTAGTGTTAATTCTAATGCATCTTTTGGCGTAAGTATACCAATTGGCCTTCCGTCCCCAGCAACAATAATTTCTCCACTCACCTTAAAATTTTCTATTATGCTATTTAGTTTTGTTCCTCTTTCAACAGATATTGTTCTTCTCATGACATCCTTGACTTTAACATCTCTGATAGCAGTCATGGTACCCACTCCTGGAGATTTGCTAGCTCTTTCTCTGGGAGTAGCAATTACTTTGGCAACGTCTATTGCGCCAATAGTACCTATAAGAACACCATTTGAATTAATTACTGGAAGTCGTGAAATATTGTATCTTCGCATCTTTGACAAAGCAATGCTTAATGTAGTATCTTCCTCAATTACAATAGCTCCAGACATAACCTCGTCTACTATAGCATGACCGAAATCTGCTGTTGATAATACATCTTTTTCATTAATGATGCCATTTAATTTTCCACTTTCCATTACTGGTAAAGCATGATTTCCACTAGTCACCATTAGGTGAGCACATTTTTCAACACTATCAGTAGGACTTAGAATTGGCGTCTTAGCAAGAAAGCTTTTTAATTTTGATGCCGGCACAGCATTAACACCAAGAAATTCCTTAGCATATACCATGCCTAGATATTTTCGGTTATCGTCAACTATTGGTATCTGATTAATATCGTTTTCATGCATCATTTTTAACGCTTTTGCAACTGTCTCTTCAGAATTCAATGTGATGACTTTATCTACCATGATCTCAGAAGCATTCATAATTGACATATAGCAAAGATCATAGTTACATTAAATACCTTCCTATCTTTATTGAGGGCTCAGTTAACTTATATACACATCTTATTATAAAAATTTCAAACTTCTCTATCTATTCTGAGCTGCAAATATATGGAAACATCTTCAAATTCCCAATATGCTTCTCTTATATATTCATGGAATCGTGAAAAGCAACAAGAATAGTTTGATATATATGCAGAGGAAGAATGTACATATTCCCTCAGCGCATGTAGGAGAGTTTGGTTCTTTCACTTTTATTTACTTCTAATTATTATAATTTTATAAAAAGGCTACCAGTTATTAAGAAACAATTGTTTAGAGATTTATGCATAGATACAAAATCGACAAATCTAATCTTGTATACGAAAGTAAGTGGCTACAGGTATATGAGGATTTCATTAGCTGTTACAATGATAATAATAATAAAAATAATTGCATTTGTGGTAATAGTAGTAGTAATAATCATTCAATAAAAATATTCAATAGGATTAAAGTAGACGATACGGTTATAATAATCCCGATATTTGAAAATGGCTTATTACTAATGGTTGAAGGTTATCGACATGGAATAAATGCTAGTCTTTTAGAATTCCCCGGGGGTTTTATAGATAAAAATGAAGAACCATCGCAGGCAGCGAAACGAGAATTATTTGAAGAGACCAAGTATACCTGCGATAGTCTTGAATTAGTAAGCTGGTTTTATACATGGCCTGGTAGAGCTGCACAGAAAAATTATGTGTTTGTGGCTAAGGGATTAAAGAGCAATAATGATTTATTACTACAAAATAACGACGGTAATATGCAATCTTATGAAAAAGACATTAAAGTTTACATATTGTCAAGAGAGCAAATAATAGCAGAATTAAAAAATGGAACAAGGATAAAGAGCTCGCCAATAATATCTGCATTGTTTTTCGCTAAAGAAGCGCAAAGAATTTAGTGTTGTTTGAGCGATGAATCCAAAAGGACTTAAGGGAACATCTATCTACTCTAACTCCCAAGTACATTGCAAGATGATGTGGAATTTGCAAAGAATCACTCCCCTTTGACTTTGACTATAGTTTGTAGCACGTAGAGTATGTGATAATAAAACAATAAAAACATCATTGTTAGCCAATTAAAAAATAGATTGAATGGCTTCAAACTAAACTTAACAATTTACCATTATCCGTCAATAGAACTATAATAATATGCGGATATGAAGATCTCCATCATATGTCATTTACTATTCATACTAAAACATTGTTGTCTCAGAATGCTATTGCAGATGTTCTTAATATTTCCTGCTCATAATCTAAAGAAATCTTGCTGCAGATATAATAAATAGTAAAGTTGGTAGAAGACAAATCACAACAAGATCACCTGAGGAGGTCGTTGGTTCTTCGATTTGTCTGATTTGAGAAAGTTCTGTTCTAAAAAATCTGGAACAGTACAGGGTACAATCTACTTTAAAATTCTGTTCTGAAAATGATACTAGCTCAATCATTCCTTTAATAAGTTTTGTAAAATGGCTCTTAACATTGTATTTGTTGTTGTTGTTGATTTAAGCTTATAAGAATCGTCAAGCACTGACCATTTATGAAAATTGGAGTTTTAGGATCCGGTGAAGTAGGTCGCAGGTTAGGTGATGGGTTCATTGAGCTTGGTCATTTGGTCAAAATTGGAACACGTGATCCAAAGAAAGGAGAAGTTGTACAATGGGTTAGCAATCATGGTGGAGAGGAAGGTAAAGCTTCAGCAGGAACTTTTGCAGAAGCTGCTTCTTTTGGAGAGATAGTTGTTATTGCAACTTCCTGGGACGGTACTTCTAATGCCATAATGATGGCTGATCCTAAAAGTTTTGCAGGAAAAATTGTAATTGACGTTACCAACCCATTAGATTTTTCAGAAGGTATGCCTCCTAAGCTAGCTATTGGTCACACAGATTCTGCAGGTGAAACTGTTCAGAGGTCGATACCTGAAGGCAAAGTTGTAAAAGCATTCAATATAGTTGGCAATCCTCACTTTCTGCATCCAGACTTTCCAGGAGGGCCACCTACCATGTTTATATGTGGAAATGATGAGCAAGCTAAAAAAGTAGTAACAGATGACATCCTTACAAGATTTGGATGGGGACATACAATTGATATAGGTGGGATTGACGGATCTAGGCTTCTTGAGCCACTGGCGTTGCTATGGATTACCTTTTACTTTAGAACTGGTACTGGAAGTCACGCATTTAAACTGCTTAGAAAATAATAATAATTGCGATTCCAGCGAGAGTTTTTCTTTTTGACATACAGAAGATAGTGATGACATGTTATCAGGCTAAATAACAGAATGTAAGAAGAAAAATTATTTCCATTATCTGTTATTATTACTATTGTCTAACCTACTTGATTTTTTCTTAGATGATGCTAATGTCTCTAAGAGACATCCTTATCTCCCTTGTAACATCGCGAGTGCTTCTGCGTTAAGAATGGTATAAGCGAATTAAAAGATAGGACAACTAAAGTAAACAAAAACCAGAATTATATTAGAATTGTTGTATTAGCATTACAAGAAGCTTATAAATTTGCTAATACTAAAGCATAATGTCTATGACCTACAGGACAATTATGACTAACATTTTTGTGGCGTCAGCAATAACATTGGGTTTTATCGCATTTGGTCTAATATCATCTTCAGCTACACAAATAGCACATGCAATTACAATTCCTGCAGGAGCGTCCATGAAACCTGAAAATGGATTTGAACCAAAAACAATTAATGTAAAAACTGGAGAGACTGTAACATGGAAGAATAATGATAACTCTCTGCATACGGTAATATCTGGCAAGGGATTAAATGACCCAAACAATGGGAAAGCCTTTGATTCCGGATTGACTTCACTCACCCCTGGAAAATCATGGTCTCACCAGTTTACGAAGGCAGGAAACTTTCCATACTTTTGTGAATTACATCCTGCAATGACTGGAATGGTCATTGTATCATAGTTAGAACATGAAAACTAAATCTGATAACTACTATTGCAGATATTATTGGAGAAAAATCAATTATCTATTTAGTATAAATGATAGACGTTTTAAAGCCTAAGGTTGTCACGCAAATTAAGGCTAAAGATTATATCATCAAATCCTGTTCATAAAACTTTTTTCTCGTCAAGGTAGTAAACATATACGTTAGCAAACTCTGCGCTTCTATCACAGTCATTGCTGTTGATTTTTATTGAATTCAATAAAATGCTTTTTTCTATTTCTTTGCCATCTATGCCTATGCCATCTAAACCCATGATCGATGTGGGATCCAACTGATCTGGTATTATACCATCACCTGGGTAGGGTTCTAATGTAACTCTTTCTTCTCCTAATATACCGGCATCTCTTATTCCATTGGACATTTGTCTTCCGCCATCATTTAGAATGATTTGTATCTTGTATTTCTTTCTGAGCTCAAGCATTGCCTGATATATGTCAAATTCAGACCCAGTTACTAAGTAATCTACGTTGTCTGATTCAGGTATAGTTTTACTGCCATATTCGTATCCAGCTATGTTTGTCAAAAAAATGACATTCATATCATTTTTTGGATCAAGTACTGCTATTTTCTTGTTTTTGAACTCCTCTAAAATGTTAAGTCTTTTGAAGGTAGCGTCTGATCTGCAGACCACTATATAGTATTTAGTTTTATTAGAACCTGATACTCTGTTGTTTAAGTTGATAAGGTCTTCATAGAGTTTCTCGTCTTCATTTTTTAAGTGGTCCCCAAAAAATTTCCAATTCCAAATTTTGTCTTTGTTTGCCATCAAGTTGACTGCGCTAACCATTATTGCCTCTTGACCGAGTAGTATCCTGTGAACAGAGGCGAATACATTATCACCTTTTTTTCTTTTATACCCTGTTAGAAGTTTAATTCCTCCGGATGGTTGATTGGGTATTTTGAAAATATAAGCACCCTTTCTGTCCTTTCTGGTATTGGCTGCAATAAAACTGGTAGCCTGATAGGGAACTTTCATTTTATTAATATAATTCTTTGATGCGCCAATTACAATTTCCGGCAAAATATTATGCAAAGAGTCTAATCCAAAATCACGTTTAGGTGAGATCACCTGAACTCCTCTGCGTAAAAAATGGGATAACTGCTCTTGAGAAATCTTATTTGTTTGAACAAGCACTTCTAACTTGTTCCTTATAACCTCTTCAAAGGCTTTTGTCATAAGCAGAGTCTTAATTGAACACACTGTAATAAAGCAAACTATGATGTTTGAAGTATGTTTGCAGTAGTCGTACGATAGCAATTCTTTAACACTATCTATAGTCACGCTTTCGCGCAATATGACAGGATGATAATAATAGTAATAACGATAATAATGAACATGAAAGAATTCTAGAGGTTAAAGTCAGTATATGCTATATCAAATCTATTCAGAAATAGAATATTCCTTCCAAGATTTTTGAAGCTGGATGAGGTATTAAAGAGAAAAAGTCTGACTGTTGGTAATATAGGTGGTCTACTATACAATATGCGCTGGTACTGTTAGACTTTCAGAAACTACAAATCAACATGAGGATCTTCTAAAAACAGTTCAAGATATGAAGTACAGAAAGTGAGTTAGAAGTGGATTTGCAGCTCATCATCAAAAAAGAATAAAAGTCAATTAAGACTGAAGCCTGGTATAGCAGCAATTGTGAGACTTTACAAACTGATACACATTGTCGTCAAAGAAACCAAAGTAGAAGTATTCATAAGGATTTGATTATTATTATTATTATTTGGACAATTCCTCTACCAAGAACTCTGCGGATCTCTTCAAAGCTTTTACAATGTTGCTGTACTTCGTAAAACCATGTCCTTCATCTTCGATAACCATA
>DATDNG010000439.1:0-2391 GCA_036518375.1 Nitrososphaeraceae archaeon
ATTCATGTCCAGAACACTGCGATCTATGCCTCAGAATTAAAGCAATAATCATGAAATCAAGCTAGTAATAGTAGTAGTAGTAGTAGTAGTAGTAGCAGGAAAGGGTTCTTAGTTGAACCTTTCTTAAACCAGTGGATGATAAGACACCCGTGTATACAGAAAATTCGATATGTATTATGCCAGTCAAGTGTTCACTAACTTGTACATGAATACCTGAGACTTTAACTAATTTATCTGAAGCTGCATTTAGATAGTAATAAGACTATAACATGCACAGATTAATCAACCTCGCCATATTATAGATGGTTTCTACTGAACTTATCAACAGTAATATCTTTATAGAATAACATATAAAGTAGAGTTACAATGTCATCGAAAAAAGCTGAGAGAAGGGACGAGACTACAACAGCAGAAATCGGTGAAACAGTGTCAACAAGAGAAAATTCACCCGAATACCAACGAGCAACAGTCAACCGAGCATTAGATGAAACTAAAGATAATATTAGAAAGTCTATTGATGAAGCAAGAAAAGAGATTCCTCGTTATACACAGGCTGCCAATGATTATCAAGAGCAAACTATTCAAGCTGCAAGAGATATAGCAGATAATTATATAGAATCACAAAAAGAGATCATCAATTCGCTACAGTCAGCATGGCTATCTCATATAGAAGCAGTAAACAGGCTATATGCTACAAGATTGGTATCTCCAAGAAATGCGACAGAAATATATGCAAATATGGTTAGTAGATCTGCCGACAATATTATCGCTGCAACTAGATTAGTAAATAACATGATGTTTGCAAACATGGATATGTTCAAGACTTTGATGCAGCAAGCAAAAGATAATGCAAAGGAATTATCTAGAATAGGAGTTAATAGCGCAAGGACATTTGAGCAGACGTCAAGAGATACTGCTACTGCTACTACTACTAGAATAGGTGGTGGTGGATATAATACGAGTACTACTTCCAGGGTTTACGTTGAAAGAGAACAATAAGATCGAGATCAAAGACGAATTTCCTAGCACATATGAAATAGCGTTTTGTATCCTTCCTTTATTTTTATGACTTGATTCGATTAACCATTTGTGTACTCAATATATGTATCAAATTCTCTGAAGTAATTAGTGATGCCCAGTAGAGAGTTATTAATAAGCGGCATAGAGATGCTACGAATAATTGGCGAGTATTGTTCCAGCGATTGTAGCCAATCCTAATGCCATCTCAATTTTTTGTCTCTTTTTGTAGTTTTCTGCACATAAATTTGTCTTCATTCCCTTAATCTCTTATTATTATTTTTTGAATAAAAAAATAACGCAAAATATAATAACATCTAATCCTCATTAAGAAAAAGAATTGTTGTCATTATTTTTGATGTATTCTTTTTGCATCATGGGAGAAGATTATTCTATCAGGGATAAATTTTTTCATCCTAATGCCAATTCTCACTTTTCTAGAGCCGACTATGTACCTACTTTTTGGTTTTTGTGAAGATATTGCTTTCAAGATAATATCTGCAACAGAATCCGAAGGTAATCCCTGAGGTACATTATAGACATATTTCCTATATATTTCTGAAAACCTAGATGGTGGCTTCTTTTCGATTAGACTAGTGAGTTTAGGTTTTGATACAGTATTGATATCGGTATTTACAAGTCCAGGGTTGATGGTTATTACCTTAATGTTTGTGTTCCAAAGCTCCATTTTTAAAGCATCGGTTATAGATTCTAAAGCATACTTGCTAGCTGAATAGACTCCAATCAAAGGAAGCGATATCAATCCCGACACTGAGCTTATGTTTATGATTCGTCCTTGATTATTTTCTAACATCAATGATAATACCTTTTTGGTAAATCCAACAAGACCAAAGAAGTTTGTTTCAAACTGGTTTCTTATGTCTTGCATTGTTATATCCTCAATCGCTCCTGGTTCAACGTACCCTGCATTGTTTACAAGGCCATACAATATAGTTCCTTTAGATTTTGAGAATATTTCATTAATGATACTATCAAACCGTTGTGGCTTAGTTATATCACATTCTATTGGAATGTAATAATTCCAATTTTTGTTTTCTGTAGATAATAAGGAAGTTGATGATAATTTAGTGGAGATAGTAGTAAGCTTATCATATCTCCTTGCCAATCCAAAAACCTGATATCCTGATTCCACTAGCTTGATAACAGTAGCTTTGCCAATACCACCAGAAGCTCCTGTTACAATGATTGATTTTATCGGTTTATTTTCCAAAACTACCTCAATTTATCATTCGATCTTGCCAACCTGTATTTATCCTTCATTTACAGGTCTTTGGGGTCGTTGGGCATCTTTCGCTCCTGGTGGTTGATTTGGGTTAATACATTTGTAATCCCATTGCACCCTTGAGTTGCAAG
>DATDNG010000440.1:0-6629 GCA_036518375.1 Nitrososphaeraceae archaeon
AATCTATAGCAATGTAAAGGAAATTGTAGAACACCAGCAACAATATGTATTTGACAGTTATTGGAGCAGAGCAATTCCAGCTGAGCGAAGAATAAGGGAGATTGAAGAGGGGGTAGCATATTACGAGACTAAAGTGTTAGAAAATAAAGATCAAATTTTCAACCATATGAGATCTGTTATCAAGAAAAGCAGCGAAAGATCAGTTTGCTCATCAATTGGTGGAATGCAATTAATCTATAACAACTTCTTTGATGAATATAAACGAATAGCAGATAGAAATGGAGGAGTAGGAACAGCAGAAGGCAAGGGCATACGATGGATCACTTGTATAGACAAAGGTAGTATTGATTTAGTTAAACTATTTCTAAATGCAGGAGTACGGATAAGACATCTTAAAAATTTAACACCGATGAATTTTGCTGTTGATAGCAGAAACTTCTATGCCACCATAGACAAGATGGAAGGAGGTAAACTAATGGAACATCTTTTAATTAGTAACGAACCAGCCTACATTAGCCACTATAATTCTGTTTTTGAGGAACTATGGAAGAATGGTGTTGATGCTACAGATAGAATAAGAGATATTGAACAAGGAATTGACTTGGCAGACATTGAAGTTATTCCAAGCTCTGCAAGAGTACAGGGGGTATATCTGGATATTGTTAAATCAGCTTCGCAGGAAATATTATGGATATTTCCTACTACCAACGCTTTTATTCGTCAAGACAAGATCGGGGCTATACAATTAGCAAAGGAAGCAGCAAAAGAGAAAAAAGTAAAAGTCAGGATATTGGTACCTGCGAATAGATTAATTGAACAAAAAATACAGGAATTAAAACAATATTGTCCTGACCGTGAAATAGATTTTAGATACATTGAACAGATGTCGGAGACTAAAGCCACGATATTAGTAGTTGACAGAAAAGCATCGTTGGTAATGGAAATTAAAGATGATTCAAAGACAACTTTTAACGAAGCTATAGGATTATCAACCTATTCTAACAGTAAAGCTGGAGTTTTATCTTACATTGCAATATTTGAGAATTTATGGAGACAAACTGAATTATATGAACAATTAAAGGTTCATGATAAGATGCAAAACGAATTTATCAACATAGCCGCTCATGAATTAAGAACACCTATCCAACCTATACTTGGCTTGAGTCAAGTTCTTAGTCGTGAGCTACAAGATATCTATCAGATCCAACTAGTAGATGTCATAATTAGAAATGCACGGAGATTGCAGAAACTTACAGAAGATATCTTGGATATTACTAAAATTGAAACTCAGAAATTACAACTAAATAAAGGACAATGTAATCTAAACGATATAATAAAAAATTGTATAAGTGATATAATATCAAACAATGACTCATTCAAGAAGAATGAAAAATATAATGCAATAAAATTGCTATACCAGCCCAAAGATATTTTTATACAAGCAGATAGAGCAAGAATAATTCAAGTTATTTCAAATCTATTAAGTAATGCTGTTAAATTCACAAGTGAGGGAACTATCTCTATTAGCTTGGAGCAAAAGACAGAAGAACAAGGAAAAAGAGATGATAATGGTGGTAATGTTGTTGTGATTGCAGTAAAAGACACTGGTCAAAGCATACATCCTGACATATTACCAAAACTTTTCACAAAGTTTGCTACCAAATCCGAAACAGGAACCGGCTTGGGATTATATATATCTAAAAGTATAGTTGAATCCCATGGTGGCAAGATATGGGCTAAGAATAATGCCGATGGAAAAGGAGCTATCTTTACATTTAGTCTTCCAGTATACAAAAAAGATCAATAGACAAATTGGGATGCCATACTTCAAATCCTGTATTGTTATCCCTTCCAAATCCATAAGATTTAATGAAAGACCGGAAAAATAAAGGCTAATCGATAGATTGATTTGATACCAAAGCTACAATAGTATATTTGGTAAGCGGTTCTAAAAAGGCAGTCTATGCCGCTTTAGCTGGGAACCTTGGAATAGCTATAGCTAAACTCATAGCAGCTATTATTACTGGAAGTACTGCAATGCTAGCTGAAACTTTACATTCTTTTTCAGATACATTTAACCAGATATTGTTGTTGGTTGGAATTAAGACTAGTACAAAGACTGCTACAGAACGCCATCCATTTGGTTATGGCAAGGAACAGTTCTTCTGGTCATTTATCGTAGCCACAATGATCTTTGGGATATCTGGTATCCTTTCCTTAGAACAAGGTTTTAATTCATTGTTAGGAAGTAAAGTGCATTATCACATAGAAAATGTGAATATTAGTTATATTATTTTGGCAATATCTGCTATTTTTGAAGGAAATGCATTAAGGGTTGCATTGGTTTTATCAAAACATTCCATCGAGGCACGTGGAGAGAAAATTGGTATTGCTACCCTGTTTAAAGAATTTCAAGAAAGTAAAGATCCTTCTATCCTTACAGTTTTGGTAGAGGATTCTGCTGCATTGCTTGGGATCATTATTGCAGGTCTAGGAATATTCTTTTCTTCTCTAACTGGTAATAACATTTACGATGCCATTAGTTCTCTCCTTATAGGTAGTATCCTGATGGCTTTTGCATTTTTCTTGGCTAAAGAGAACAAAGCATTACTAATAGGCGAATCAATATCAAGAAGGGATTATAAAAAAATTGTTAGACTAATCAATGAGTTGCCTGAGGTCAACAGAATAATATCTTTGCGTACAATGCATTTTGGACCACAAGATGTACTAGTTACAATAGAAGTGAACCTAGTGGATGGTCTGGATACTGATAAAATAGAATCAGTAATTGATACTATAGAACAGAAAGTCAAACAGGCTATTCCTTATGTAAATCCATCCAAAATATATGTAGAATTAGAACATGATAGACTTTCTGATTCATATAGAAGGTACAGAAAGATGAGAAGGTAGATAAAGTAGAAGGAAAATAAAGGGGAGAAATGTTGATAGAGATGTGATGGTAGCTACACATAGGCTTTTGTTTACAGTATCTTTTAGTTAGTCATTCAATATATTACGTTTACAAGATATGTTAGAAAGGCTTTCCTGATGCATCTATACCAATAATACCAATATTGTAGAAGACCATAGTTATCGTCAAGTATCAATCAATACTCTATGTCTCATTTGTAGTCAAAACCCCAGATAGAATTTATAAACTGCAGATCCAGCAACCAGACTTGATGAAATATACTCAAGCAAAACTACAGGGACCAGTCTGAAACTAATGGAGAGAACCCATTCATTAAGAGAACAAACAGAAAGCATAAGAAGATCTTTACTAAAGGCCTTGGAATTGAGCATGACTTGATAATTTACCATTACAAAAATCTTATAAAATCTGTTATTCTATATAGTGAATAATGGATTATAAGCGCATTTACAATGATATTATGAATATCGATCCAAAGATTAGGCTAGTTACTATATGCGACAATGATGGTAATATAATGTGCTCGGTTCATCGTGAAGGTGTAAAGAATTTACTTACACCCGAAGAAAGTAAAAAATCACTTGAACTAGCTGTTAATGCATGGAAAACACGCACCGCACTTGCACCAAAAATAGGAAAAGGAAAATATGTATTGGCAGAATACGAAAAGATTAAGCGTATTACGATGCCGCTAGACGATAAGCATCTTCTATATGTAACAACAGAGGTAGAATGTGATCATTCTGCTCTAATTGATAGAATCCAAAGATTAGAGTATATTTTCTAACTTTTTAAAGCTTCATCTACTGTTTCATAGGATTTGGTTAAACCATGATACTATTTATCTCATTTATGATCTCTGAATTAATATACAATATTATCGTTAATGGCCAACAGAAAAATTATAATACGTTAGTGATTTATTTGAAATTAAAGAACTTGTACACAAGTGCTCAGCAGCTGATCCTCATAATCGGAATACCTGCAGTTTTTATTCACGGCTACATATGTCCAAGGCAGTGACATTAGCAGCGCTTTGAACTTTGAGTTAACGAGCACTTACAATGCAACTCGTTGTCAAAACGGAACAGAGATCTAAATATTTGATAACAGAAGTCACAGAAAGAATTGAATAACGATGATAAGAAACCTTTATGATATATGAGCATGGTGAATAACGAGCATGGTGATTATAATTCAGAATTAAAGAAATGGTTTTGTACTTATTGGATGACTGAAGATGAATGGATGGATATTCATTATTACCCTCCTTCAAATATGTTAAAAGAAAAAGATCATGATACTAATGAAGAATTGCGCTAAATACAAATTTACGATGGTAATCAATAACCATGTCATTTAAGCAAATAGCAGCGGCAGACGACAGTTAGACTTCTTGGCCTCAATTAAAAACGATAATTTTCTTGAGACTGTAAACAATATGTTTACTAAGCCAAGTCTTTGAAGGGGACATGTAAGCAACAACATTCAACAATCTGATTCCCAACAACCTGTAAACCTCCCCAGTAGTTCAAATTTTGGAATAGTTGCAAGCTTTATTGATAGGTATATGAAATGGGTTGCAATGGTCTTATCTAAACCACTTGGCCATTTAAGTTCATTGGCTGCACAACTAAGTGGTATAATAATGCTTTGTACGGGAGTGCCTTTTTTCAGCGATGTATCTTTATTGAAGTGTTGGTGATTATTGCAATCAGTACGTTATATAATATTTTGAATAATCTCGCCAATAGGTCATAAATACTAATCAGTAAATGTTATATCAACAATAAATATACAATATTGCACACAATAATACCAAATATTAGTAATACATTTATGAAGGTAACAAGATGTAACATTAAGTTGCTTGTAAATGGACATGAGCACAATTTGTGTAACATGTGGTAAGAAAAGCCAGGAGTATGTTATAGAGTGTTATTGCTGTGGAAAAAGCTATTGTTCTGATAGCTGTAAAGCCCTAGATCATCAAAAAAAGATTTCTCATCATAAATGGAGGGATTATAAGCATCTTTATGAAGAAATTATGGATATTGATCCGAAAATTAGGTTAGTTACTATATCGGATATCGATGGCAAAGTAATGTATTCTGATTATCGTGAAGGTATAGATAATTTTCTTACTTTGGAAGAAAGTAAAAAATCACTTGAACTAGCTGTGAACGCATGGAAAACACGCACCGCACTTGCATCAAAAATAGGAAAAGGAAAATATGTATTGGCAGAATACGAAAAGATTAAGCGTATTACGATGCCGTTAGGCGAGAATCACCTTATTTATATAACCACAGAACGAGAAGCTGATCATTCAAATATAATTAGTAAGACTAGATACATAATGATGCAAAAACAAGATTATTAAAACAGTTAATCTTTTGTTCTAAGCCAGCATATGTCTAGATGTGATCTATGCCGTGTTTGATATTTCTCTTTTATTTCATGCTCAACACCGTTGTATTTATCGTATGATCTCCTCATACTCTATTGGGATTAGATAATCACAAAACTAAAGCTATTGTATACCCTATGTTATGAGATACAAGATATAGATGTATGAATCTGCTAACGCTAAATGAAAACATAGTAACTTAAATCCATTGATATTTTTCGCAAATTCTAATAAGGCCATTTAATACTATAGTACTAAATTATAATTGTTCTAATCTCTGATCTATTTCACCTTTGGAATGCACTGAGCACATGGACTTCGGAATCTTTGAGAAATTCGTCTGAAATATCTTTAAGTGTTACATCCGATGCTTTTCCCAAATACTTTATTGTATCTGCAAGAGACTTTGCGGTAACTGTAACCATAACACTAAAAATTAATGCACAATTGAAATATTAAATTCATATGTGCGTAGAATATATGTATCTTTGAAAGACAGGAGTGAAAATTCTGTAAAGAAACGTCAGTACAGGATTTTGGTTATAGATGACGAGCCTGATATTAATTCAGTTATAAAGAAAGGATTAAATCGTAATGGCTTTGAAGTGGAAACATTCACGGACCCTCTATTAGCATTATCAAATTTCAAAGCTGGTTTTTATGATCTGTTGCTTATTGATATTAAGATGCCTAAGATGAATGGCTTCGAATTATACCGGGAAATAAAAAAAATTGATAATCAAGTCAAGGTATGTTTTATCACAGCCTTGGAATTTTATTATGATGAATTTAGAAGAGTCTTTCCTAAGCTAAATGTGAATTGTTTTGCGCGCAAGCCAATTTCAATAGATGAAATGGCTAACATTATAAAGGAAGAAATAGGAGATTGACTTTATCTGAATTTTGCAACAACTAAAAAAGGATTACCGATAACAGTTGAACTAGAATTATCTTATAATATATAATTCTCGTACAATATGCACTCATATTTTACTTAAGCTAAATATACCTTATGATAATTATCATAATACGTCCAATAAAATTTCAACAAGCCTAGTGATCTTGATTAGTGCAATAATCGCATTAGGAGTATGCATTAATGCTTTTTCTGTACAAAAAGCAAGTGCCAATGGATGCACTAAGTCTTGCTCGGATCATCAATCAAAAGATCATCAATCAAAAGATCATCAATCAAATGATAAACAGCAACCAAATGATAAACAGCAACAAAATGATAAACAGCAACCAAATGATAAACAGCAACCAAATTATAAACAGCAA
>DATDNG010000441.1:0-6903 GCA_036518375.1 Nitrososphaeraceae archaeon
TTAGCATCATCTAATAAATCATATCTGTATATGTTTAACAGCAAAAAATTTACTTTTGGATAAAGATATGCGATAAAAGAGTGTTTTTAAGCTTCTGGCCATCAGGTCACAATCTTGATAATATCTGAATTTACTAAAAGTCGATTATCTAATCATAACAGATTGCGATTAAGTTAGATCATATAGGGGTTCTTATATTGGTAAAACCTGCTTGTCTTATTGCCGCCTTTATATTAATTGGCTGTATATATTTAGAACCTTGATACTACACCTGATTACATTTATTTCTAGAAATTAGAATATTATAGTGCAAACATAATGATTGTAAGAGACTAGATCAATATGACTAAAATTATAGAAATATTCTAATTACAATACATCGTAATCATCACGGGTTGGTTAGAGTTCTAGAATGAATTGGTATTAAAGAAATTCTCTTCACTAAGGCTTGTTGTGGAGAATATTATACTGCTTGTGATCACAACTTTCTGGTTTTCGTCAATCCCGGTAGCCTTTTTAACCTTAATAAGGTTCTTAAAAAATAGAAACCTTTTCATTGAAAAGGATCTTCGACGTATTCCTAATGATCCAGTAATAATATTTCAGATAACAACTCGCTCTGCAACGAAGACACCTGTTGTAAACAGAGGAATTAAGTCAATAATAGATTCTTCACTCAAAATAAAATACTATGACTATTTGATTTCTATTGTCAGTGATGACTCGCAAGATATTACTACATTAAGTTCTATTAATGATAATTGCGAAGTCATTGTAGTAGATAAAAAATTTGTCACATATGCAATCAAGAAAGGACGAGCTTTACAATATGCTGTAGAATATCGTCGTAAGCTTGGGAAGAACACATCGAAATATTGGATATTTCATATGGATGATGAGAGTTATGTAACGAGCCAAACTATTCTTTCACTCCTTAAGTTTATTAGAGAAAGCAATGCAATTGCGTCTGAAGGCCCAATATTTTATCCTTTGAAGTTTGAATCAGCAAATTTTTTAACAGCGATTGCTGAGTCTGTAAGACCCTTTACATGTTATGATTGTGTATCCCAAATGACAAACCCCCCTCCATTACACATGCATGGAAGTAACTTGTTAGTCAGATCAGACATAGAAGATTCTATTGGATGGAATTTTGGACCTACTCTCGCTGAAGACCAATTTTTCGGTTATAAAGTTTATGAGAAATATGGTCCAAAATCCTTGGGCTGGCATGGTGGGATACTACTCGAGCAGCCTCCACTCAATATTAAAGATCACTTTATGCAAAGGCGTAGATGGGTTCTTGGAAGTCTGCAAAACATAAACAAATTTCCTATCATACATAAATTTAAGATGATGTTTAAGTTAGTAACATATTTTTTGGGTTTTGTATCAGGCGTTACTTCCATAATTCTTTATATTCACAACCAAGTCCCAAACCTGCTACTATTGTCGTCAATCAATGAAATTAACCAAAGTGTTAACTTAGATACAACACTGTGGTTTGACAAATTAATGAATATACTTTCGTCCCAATCAATAGTACATACGTTAGTAAATGGTAGCCCTATTGAAGTTGCTGTCGGTTCAATGTTACTGTTCACCTCCGTTATGTGGTTGTTATCATATCAGATAGGACTGTTTCTAAATCTACAATATTCAAAGATCGGATGGCCAAAAAAGATGTTGTTTCATTTGCAGGCTCTTGTGTTATGCATAGTTATAGGACTGATTGAAACATTTCCGGCATTTTGGGCAATGATTGAATACTGTATTAAGAATAAAATTAATAAGACAAAAACAATCCAAGTTTATGACTTTTATGTCATTAACAAATAATAGGTATTAATCTCTTCTAAATAGCAACAACAGCGTAGAGATAATTTGATATAAAAATCAGTAAAAGATATGCATGTAAAGAAATAAGGACAGAACAGTCCCCTTTACTCTTCTATCAAAAATGATCTACTATTGCATATTTGATTTCAACGTTTATCCCTGCCTCTTAGAAAATAGCAACCTAGTGAAATCCCATTATTTTCATCGTTTTGAAGTTGATTAATAACTTGTGCTTTACCTGCTTAATAGTGGACAATTCGTTTTTCCCCTGGTAATATCTTATTAGGTGGCAGATTTACGTTTGGGTAAACTAGATACACGTAGATTTTTGTTTTGTACAAAGTACGTATTATTGAAGTATGTGATTATGTAACATCTTGATCGCAATGCTATGATATTATCTACAAAAATGACTGAAATATAACAATAAACATTCCGAAGTTCATAATTCTATTAAATCAACACTTAAATTATTAGTGTTTTGTACTAAACTGTAAATGTTTGAGTTAACGAGCCTCATAATGGGGATTGTTAATAGCGCCGAAGTAATAATTATTGTGGTCATAATTGCGATACCGTTTTTTGGCATAAAGAAAGCTCCTGACCTTGCCAGATCTCTTGGCAAAGCATCAACTGAATATGAAAAGTCTAGAATCGAAGCAAAAAAAGAGATTCAACAGATTAAAAACCGCATTAGAACGAATATCGACAGAGAAAAGCTTGAATCAATAGCTGATACACTTGGAATTGATTATTCAACCAAAAATGATGATCTGAAGACGTCTATTGAAACAGAAATGGACAGGGACAAAAATAAATAAATCTTGTCATATCTTTTTTCTCTAAAACCGCTGTTACAATTATTTGTGAGGTCATACTGTGAAGGATGATTAGTAGGGAGCAGGTTACGAATATTGTCAATCAATACAATTTGAAAAACATCACCATTGGTACAATAGGAAGCCATTCAGCATTAGATATTATGGATGGCGCTAAAGACGAGGATATAAAGACTCTTTGTATATGTCAGAAAGGTCGAGAGATTCCGTATCAGAGATTCAAAAGGCTTGCTGATGAAATCATTTTGCTTGATGGGTTCTCCGATATCGTGAACAGCGAAAATCAAAAAAGATTGAAAGAGTTAAATACTATAATGATTACTCATCGTGCTCTTACTGCTTATCTAGGCTATGACAATATTGAAAATAATCTGAAGATACCTGTATTTGGAAACAGGCTGCTGCTGAGAGCTGAGGAGCGCAATACGATAAGAAACCAGTATTATCTTCTTGAAAAGGCAGGTATCAGACATCCAAAGATTTACAAAAACCCTTCTGACATTGATGGACCAGCACTAGTCAAAGTTCAGGAAGCAAACCGTAAATTAGAAAGGGCATTTTTCATTGTGTCCTCGCATGAGGATTACAGGAGAAAAGCAAAGTTAAAGGTTGAACAAGGGCTTATTAATGAACAAGATCTTAAATCTGCTATCATTGAGGAATATATAATTGGGACTTACTTTAACTTTAACTTTTTTCACTCTCCATTAACAGGCGAAACGGAGTTTTTAGGAATAGAAAGAAGATTGCAAACTAATCTACATGACTTTACGACGTCATTACCCGCGAGACAGCAACTCGAAATTGATATTGAAATACAGAATATCGAAGTAGGCCATACTCCGGCGAGCATACGTGAATCATTGCTTGAAAAAGTATTTGAAATAGGCGATAAGTTCACTGCAACAGTCAAGAGAGAATATTCTCCCGGAATCATCGGACCAATCTCATTGCAAAGTATTGTCACAGTAGATTTGAATTTAGTGGTATATGATGTGTCATTGAGGGTCCCAGGTAATCCGATTATGGCAACTACGAGCCCTTATGCGAAGTACTACTATGGTCATACTATGGGTATTGGTCGAAGAATTGCAATGGAAGTCAAAAACGCAATAGCACAAAAGAGACTTACAGAAATAGTAACCTAGATGATAATCATTGTTCGATTGCTTCTTCGAATAAATTCTTCCTTACTTTGATTGGTGCGTCATAGTACGCTGCTAAAGCGATCGAATCTGATGCACGATAATTTCTTAATATCAAATATTCCTTTCTGCTTTTGAAATATAGATTTGCACGGAGAACAGAGCCACTTTGGTAAACTCTAACTTCCATTAGCAATAAATCTTGCATAACAGCTATCTCTTCAACTAAATTGTAGATAGTTGGTATAGTATTTTTATCACCTTCTTGGAATCGTGAGATATGCCTCGCAACTTCACCTGAAAACGCACGCATTGGGAATTCTTTTCCATCAAATGTCTTTAGAATAACAATGCCTTCTAAGCCCAACTGATCTGCAAAACCAACATAACTTATTTTCACTTGTACATATTCTTCGTCTTCTTCTGGAAAAGCATTAGGCATGATAACGATATACATTGCTAAGAATTAAGGTTTGTCATCATATTAGTTGATATGTAAAAATCATTGTTTTCGCTATAACTCTACTTCTCAATTTTATTGTGGCTTTAGCAGTTTAACAACCGCAAGGTTCCATCCAAGTATTAGCATGACAAAATGGAGATTGTTTGAGATAACTTAATGGAATCCATTATTGTTCAACGTGTTGAGATTCTACAAAAATTCATGTCTATTGTATGTCTATCATCAAAACAGCAACTCCAGAAATAAATTTTAAAATTCAATAAGCTATAACTTTAATAATAACACAAATTATATACACGTGGAAAATTTCAGACAATGAAATTTAATTTCCATTAGGAACTATTGCTATTTATTAACTAAAATGCAAGCACGAAAAGATCTAGTTTGTTTGGTGTGTAGGAGTATTAGGTGGACTTTGTGCGTTGCATTGCATTTGTAGACAGTTTATTTTCTATATTCTTAGAATTTGGTGCAGAGGTAACTGTTACATTGCTTCACTATTTCAAGCCTTGTTCATTGCAATAAGTATTCCAGTTTTGTTAATTACACTTCTTTTAGCATGTGTTATCCAAGCAAGATCTTCTGCCTGCACGTCAATGTGATCTTTCTTCTCTGCTGCTAGTTAATTTTGCAATTACGTTTTGCTCGAATGTTGGTAACGCCTTTGAAATACTATCCAAATACATCTGTACATGTGGTTCCGCGATCCACATCCTTTCATTTTCAAATAGATAACCATATCTTTGCGAACTGCCTATCTTTTCACGTGCTCTAAGAATGTCAAGATACCTTGTAGAAATGGTAGATTCATCAAATCCATGTTTTCTAGCTACTATATCAAATACATTGTGCATGCCTGAGCCATGTTGTGCCGCTTCCTTCATACGATATGCTATATTTCTTGGAATGCCTAGTTTCTGAGCAAGTCTTCTATGTACATGTTTGCCAAAGGAGTCATCCCTAGATTTTACATTTAATTTCATATCCATCTGCATTGAAACTCTAATTACTTCCATATCAAGAAAGGGTTCGCGCATCTCAATGCTATGGGACATTGCGATTTTATCTTCTCTTTCAAGAGTCTCTCTGTAAAGTAAAAGCAAATCCTCTGTCATATGCTCCCGTAATTTTTGATAACCTTCTTTTTCGACTACTTTGGTATACCAGGAATATCCTCCAAAAAGCTCGTCTGCTCCTTGTCCAGTAAACATTACCCTAAGCCCGTCTTCATGTGCGAGCTTTATTGCGGAATATACCGGAACGGCAACCTCTACCTGTCCAGCATTTGTATCTTCAATCACATTGATAATCTCTGGAATTATTTGCTCTACTTCATCATGAGTAAGTTCATTAACTCTTAGTTTAAGTTTGAGTTTCTTTGCTATCTGCCGTGCAAAGACAATATCGCTAGAACCTTGAATACCGCCGGTATAACAAGTAACTTCGCGTACCATTTTCTTTGCGAGCCAAGCAATAATTACACTGTCAATACCTCCAGAGAAAATTATTCCAACTCTATCAAAGTCTTGCGTGCGCTTTCTCATAGATGCTACTAATGCTTTTTCGTATGCGCTAATAGCGGAAGCCATTGTTTTGTAAGCTACTTTCATTGAATGGGTTGGAGGATGAGCTACTTTGAATTCTCGCAATAAACCATTTGACGTGATAATTATCGTATGTCCGGGTAAGACACATTTTGTAGGCTCTTTTACTCCTACTTTCCAAAGTGCTTTACGTTCAGATGCAAAAGCAATAAAATTATTATTGTCACCATAGTAAATTTGCCTTACACCCATCTTATCCCTAACCAAAGCTATCGTTCCTGTTACTTCATCTTTGATAACAATACCATAAACACCATCAAGTTCAGCAACAGTTTTTTTAATTGCATAAAGTAAATCGTTGTTTTTGATAAAATGATCTTCTAATAGGTGAACAATAACTTCGCTGTCTGTTTGAGTATCAAATTTATGGCATTTAGATAGCCTTTTTCGAATTTTTTTGTAGTTATAAATCTCACCATTATGTTCTATAGTCCATCTCTGATCGCAGCTACGAAAAGGCTGCTGTCCGCAAGTGCCACCTACTATTGCAAGTCTTAAATGTCCCAAAGCACTACTTCCAGAGAGTTTATTATATTTCAAATTTTCAAGTGAATCTGACTGTATAACAAGGTCGTTAGCTGCTATTCCTGCCCCATCGGGGCCACGATTTACCATGCAAGAAAGCATTGGCTCAATAAGCGGTACGACATTTTCGCCTTTCTTGCTTAATATGCCTACTATTCCACACATATCGATATATATTCTCCAAATTTTATGAAGAGCAGATTTTCCCATCTTGAGCGATAGGATACTATCTCAATCACAAATCACAATATAATTAGTCATAATGACTTAAAAGCGTTATACATGGGAGCTTTTACAATAATTCAAGTTTAAAGTTGATTTAAGACTTATTGGTCTATTTATAGGTGAAGATTACTAGGTTAATTGGTCGAGATGCATTGTATGCATTTCAATAGCCATGGTTTTTCGTGGAATATAACCTAATTTTTACTTCTATTTTCTTATATAGTTTATAATGATTGCTCCATATTTACTACCCATTTAGTCAT
>DATDNG010000442.1:0-4179 GCA_036518375.1 Nitrososphaeraceae archaeon
AGAAGTATTCTTAAAGACCTATTTTATTCACCTTATTCTGTCTCTGCCGCAGACCGCAGAGAATTTATCGATAAACGAGCAGGCGAACTCATTGATCTGGCCAAAACCTTTACAAAGAGGTCAGATGCGAAATTGGTCATAACCAACTTTAGCATTCCTACCTATTCACCTTATGGCATTTGTGAAACAAAAACGGAGTATGGTCTTCAATATATGATAGGAAATTTGAACGATAGGCTGAATGGTGCACTGCTCGCCGAGCCCTCTGTCTATATATATGATTTTAATGCATTTGTTGCAAAGTACGGAGAAATTAATGTTTTTGATTATCGGCAATTCTTTTTTGGCGATATAAAAGTCGCGCTAGATTACATTCCATATTTGGCAGAGGACTTGATGGGTTACATCAAGGCATTATTAGGAATAAATAGGAAATGTATAGCACTTGACCTTGATAATACATTATGGGGTGGTGTGCTAGGGGAAGTTGGATTTGAAGGAATAGATCTTGGGCCAAGCGCACCAGGCAGTGGATTTGTTGAATTTCAGCGTCTCCTTTTATCACTTAATCAACGGGGGGTCATTCTTGCAATTAATAGTCGAAATAACGCAGAAGATGCTCTAAATGTAGTTAGAGATCACCCATACATGGTTCTTCGAGAAGAGAACTTTGCCAGCCTCAAGATAAATTGGAATGACAAGATTTCTAATATGAAAGAAATAGCAAAGGAACTAAATATTGGATTAGATAGCATTAGTTACATCGATGATGATCCAATTAATAGAGAATTAATGAGTAAAGCTTTACCAGAGGTTCATACAGTTGATCTTCCTCAGGATTCGTCGTTATATACTCGTACACTAATGGGTCTGAGTGACTTTAATCTCTTAACCATAACCAGTGAGGATATAAAAAGAGGTCAGATGTATGTACAACAGCGAAAGAGAATTGAACTTGAGAAAACATTGGCATCGGATCTGGAGGATTATCTTTCACAACTTGGTATTAGAATTAAGATTAAGAAAGCTGATCAATTTACCATTCCTCGAATAGCCCAACTAATACTCAAAACTAACCAATTCAACCTTACTACATTTAGATATCAGGAAGAAGATGTAAGGAGATTTTCTCAAGATAAAAATATTTTGATAGGGTGTGCCCAAACTGAAGACAAATTTGGTGATAATGGTATTACAGGTGCTTTTATCGTTAGGAAAAATGGTCCTTCTGAATGGACTATTGATACATTCCTTTTAAGCTGCAGGGTGATAGGCAGAGGGGTGGAAGATGCCATCATGGGATTTATTCTTAATGAGGCAAAAGGAGAAGGAGTTACAAAGATCAAATGCCAATATATTCCTACCAAAAAGAATAAGCCATGCGAAGAATTCTTGCCTAATTGCGGTTTCAAAAGAGAAGGAGAATATTGGGTATGGTCGCCTGATATTCCAGCTAAAATACCAAGACATCTGGATCTATTGGTTGAATCATAATGTCTACCAAGCTATACAATATAGTTTCACAAGTAATGAATGTACCAATTTCGAGAATTAATGATGAATCGAGTCCTGAGAGTATTGAGACTTGGGATTCCTTCCATGGGTTGGTGCTATTAGACGATCTAGAAACAACATTCAACGTAAAATTTACAATTGATGAAGTTGTCAGTACAAAAACGGTTGCTGATATCAAAAGAAATTTACAAAATCATGGTGTAGTACTTGATAGATGAAAAGATAGCTGCAAAATATAAGCTTGATGATATTGAACTGGGGATGAAAAAACAATTCAAAGTTATCATCACCGAAACAATGGCAAATGAATTTGCAAAACTTTCAGGTGATTATACTCCTTTACATATGGATGAACAATATGGAAAAAATAGCACGTTTAAGAGGAAAATATGTCATGGCTTGTTACTGGTATCCTTTTTTTCTCGATTAATAGGAATGCACCTACCGGGAGAAAATGCACTTTGTTTATCGCATACTATAAATTATATATTTCCTGGCTTTATAGATGATGAAATTACAGTAGAAGGATTGGTCATAAATAAAAGTATCGCGACTAAGATCATTACCTTAAAAACGACAATTACAAACAATTCTGGTAAATGTCTGATCGATGGCCAAGCGAAAATTTTAGTCAGATGATGTTTACGTTTAATGCGCTCAAGTACTATAGTAATAATAGGAGTCATGTTCCAATTTGGCTAATCCAAAAATAAGAATCGGTACTGATATAGTGGAAATCAGGAGATTTAAACAAAAATACATAGAAAACAACCTAACCTTCTACAAATCTATTTTTACTAAATCTGAATTAAAGTATTGTTCGAAATACTTGGATCCATATCCGCATTTGGCAGGCATATTTGCGGCAAAAGAATCTGTCATAAAATGCTTAGATCGACCACTTAGGATGAGCGATATAGAAGTAAGTAGAGACATTCATGGGAAGCCTATTGCGATCACCCATTACAAGAAAAAAACTACAAAAGTACAAATATCAATTTCTCATACCCGATTTGTTGCAGTAGCCGTCGCAATATCACTTCATAATTACATGTAATAGATTGCATTCATAAGTTAATTCCTTCACTATTATGTGCCCCTTTGGACACTTCCATTCTATTCCATTATAATGCTAATTAGTTATTTATGATTAATTATAAGCCACAAATATGATAGAGAATCAGGAAGTGATAAAAGTAGCTGCTGATACTATACAAATTCAAATCAATCCAGGATACATAGGTGGATCTAGCGCCTCAAACGGATTACTATTAATTTATTAGGTGACCGGGGCTTTTAGAGTCTTTCATTTAGTGGTACAATTTAATATATATTTGCAAGATTGTCTTTATGTGTTACTTAAGCACAATTAAAGTGTCATTATTATGGTTAATTTTCTGATGTAATACTAATATATAGCTAATTTCATGCAAAGCCATGCAAGGTTTCAGTCTTCACATACGGTATGCTGATGTCGCGGTGGGATAATCAAAAATGGCAGATTCAACCACAGCTCAATATGAAGCAGGATATGCAGCTGGATGGCTTGCAGCGTCACAACTGTATGCAAATCCGTTATTGCAGCCCGCAAACCCCACAGGCAATGCAACAGTTATTATCTCTAGTGACGGTACTGGCGGGGCAATCGCACGTGACATATCCAGTCAAATAGTTGCACAAGGCCCAGAATCAGGGATAGTATTTTCCAATGCCTTTACAAAGGGAAATAATATTTTTGTGAGAAACGGTAATTATATATTCACGAGGCCAGCCCAGATTCCGAACCTTAGCGGCCTTGTGATTCAAGGAGAAGGAGCAGTAACAATTGACGCGCGAAAGGTTGGAGGAACAGTCGAAATGCGTAGAAAAACCACGCAAAATGGCATATTTAATCATGGCCGCGAAGACTCAAATTTTGGCATTGTTACTCCTATTTCAAATATTACAATCCGCAATTTCACTATACTAGGAAGTTTCACAGCAGAAATGTATGAAGCCAATGATATATTTATGGCTGGTATAAGACTAGATCTTGTAACTAATTTCATAATACAGAACATAACCACTAGGAATGTCGGGATCTCTGTGTCATGCCAGGGAAATCATGGAGGAATCATAAGCAATTGCAAATCTTACAACGATGGTGCAGGTCCAACTCTGGGTTCAAGGAATGGACAGATAATCGTTGACAGCTGCTACACATATGCTTCTTTGGATGACAGCTTCGCTATGTTGGGAGGAGAAAACACGGGTGGCTTCGTATTTAGCAATAATATTGCTGATAAGGCCCAAGCCCCTAGGGTTACCGCAAGCTGCTTTAAGCTCGACAGCGGCTTGGGACTATCAGATGTGAAATACATCAATTGTAAGGCTCTCAACGCCAAACCGGGGCGCCCCGAAATACAGGGAGGCTTCATCAACGGAGATCCATCAATACGCAATATAACATACACTGGGTGCCAGGCGATAAATTGTCATCAAGGATTCAAGATGGCCGGTCAGAATTGTGTCATGCATGGATGTAATGCTAGCAATTGCAACTATGGTATAGTAATAGAAGGAAAGAGTCCTGGAAACCAGATACTGTATGCTTCGCTATCCGGTAACAAACAAGACACATGGTTCCTTACACAACCAGCAGCATTTGCCTAATCCATTGATGAC
>DATDNG010000443.1:0-6401 GCA_036518375.1 Nitrososphaeraceae archaeon
ATAATAGACATAGGACTACACAGCACCGAGCTTTTAATTAAGCTTCCTTGAACTACGAAGCTTTATCTATGGTATGATCAAATTCCCAGAATAACTGGAGCCCTAAGCCCTTTGCATCGATTCCAAACAATGCTACTGTGATCTCTAATATGCCACCAAATACAACAAAGAGGAAGAAAGATAATAAGAATCAACTTATAATATAGCAAACACTAAATCTTGTCCAAGGTTGGTACAGCTTTTTGGCTATAACTGGCTGAATATATTTCGTTAAAATAAACATCTGGGCCTCAATATTATGTCAAATTAACTAAAAGCGGTTCATAACGGATTATCTGAAATTACATAATTTTTTAGCTGCCAAAAAGGCCTTGGAAAGGTATCAGTACATGGGACATCAAACTTAAAAACTCGCGAAGTGGTTGAGTTTCTATAGGAAGTAGGACAGAAAACGACTAGGACTTTGCCAGTAGCGACAAGGATGGTAAGGTATGACAAAGATGACTCTTCTGCTCTCCTATACTTTACTCACTTTTGGGTTTGATACTAAATGAAAGAAAGCTGCCAAACAAACACTCTGGAGTTTATAATGCTTTGTTTGTCAAACAGCCGTTGTCATTGTTACTTGCCCATTGTCATATTTCCTCCGCTACTACTGCCTTGCAAAGGAGCAATCTCATTAACACCTATCACTACTGAGCTTGTGGATGGTAATTTTATCTCAGTGGTTGTTGGATTTTGTATAGCTATATCTGTAACAACCTCTCCTGATTTAGAAGGAATGTCTACATGGTATATGCACATCTTTCCTGGAGTTGATAATGGTTTTACTAATTCAAGTTCTGCTGGTTTTAAGTTAGGAGCTTGGCCTGTCAAAATCTTCAGTGGACTTGTATTATTGGTATCACATGGAAGCTTTGCGGCAATATGACCGTTTGTTATCATGTATGGTGTTGAATCGTAAAGATGTATGTAGTCATTAGCAGGGATGGTTTTGTCTTCTAAAAGTATAGTTTGTGAATCTCTAACTACGTTCTTTTGTTGCTGACTACCTTGTGCATTTGCAATATTGTATGTACTGCTGTTGCTAGCCATGAATATCAAGGCTCCTGCAACAAAGACAACAATAATTACTGCAGTAACCTCAGGTCTCTTATTGTTTTGTCTCATAGTCAGCATACAAAAGAAGTTTTATTAAAGCTTGACTAACCATAATAATTACACACAGTTGACATAGCTAAGAAATGGTAAGTAAAAAATCCATACTGAATATGAAAAAGAGTGATATATCGTATGTATTCGTTATGTATCCTACATAGCCATCCTATTCATATTCATACTTTTACTGTTTTTCTGCTGCTGTGGTGGTGATGATACCAATGTCTTTTCTATTTTTTCAAGGCCAGTACCTTTGATCAAGGTGCCAAACATTTCATGGTTGCTTACAAAATGTCTATCAGTTTTCACCGTATCTATGATCAAACCAAGCACATGATCTTTTCCCATAAGATGTACTGTTATTGGAACTTGTCTATACTTCAATACAGTGTTCTCATAGATATTCCCAATTCCTGTTATAACCATATCACCACCTGCTATTATTACATTATTAGATCTGAAATCACCGACCGAATGTTCATGGGTTTGTGATCCATCAGGTTTTACCATAGTAAAATTACCTGAAAATATAGCCTTAGCTCCAGTAGTACTATTTGGAGTCGATGAGGGAGAAGAAGAGTTGTATACTACCAGATGCCATAGGCCGCCTTGTATCCAGCTTACTGAATCATTTTCTATTTGGTTATTTGCAAAATGACCTGACGCTTCTATCACTTTAGATTGTGGCTGCTGCTGCTGTATTTGTTGTTGTCGTCTGCTGCTGTTATCGCTAACAACACTCTTGTATAGAGGAGGATTTGGAGGGAATGGCACCTTCTGAGAATATGCCCTTATAGGAGACAAATAATATGCAAAAGTAATAACTGATGTAGATACCAACAAAATAGTAGTTATGGCATACAGCAGCGTTGGCACTGTAATTATCATCATAGTTCTTCCTATACTTCTTTGGATTTCAGATAATAATATTCTCATTTGATTTCATCGCTAAAGAGGTGTAAATAAATTTTAGGCAACTTTTAGGATAAATCCTGTACAAGTAATTACTATTCCTTGATGCTGGAATTGTCCCCATGCCTTATACAAGCCTGGCTTTGGAAAGCTAGTCTTAAATGATATATCAGATCTTTAAATGTCACAGTTTTCTAATTATGTTTGGTCGATAGTGATTTATTATTGATTACATCATGTAGGATTAGAGCATTGATGTATATATTATATTTTCATCAGAACAACTGACAAATCATTAAGGGTTAAAACTGACTTTAGATTGGACGACAAGGTGTTGAGACCTGCTCTTGGCAGTTAAAGTTGAATTAATTTTTCAATCAAGGGATAGTAGCAAAAGGTAAAATTTTTACCTCAATTTATAGGGGCTACTCAGAAATCTATATAAAAATATTCAAGTTTAAATTTACCTTCAGTGGAGCAGAAAAGGTCAGTGAGATTATCTAAATAAAAAGTATTGAAATAATGGAGATCCATTATTTGATCATTCTAGGCTATTTGGGTACCATATATTTGTAGGAAGCCGTTGCTGCCACCAAAGTAAATACCTATTGTTCTATCTGTATTTGTAGCTGACAATTGTTTCCAGGCTAGGCCATGTCCATCTAACGTTAAACGAAATGGCTTATCCGTGCCATCGGGATTTTTCGAATCTAACAAGTGTCTAGGTATCTGCATGGTGAATACTCCGGTACTTTTAGCAAACTGCGTGGGGGCAATGATAACGTCTATGCTAGTTGTGGGTGGGGCGGGTACTATGGCAATAACTTGACCTTCCTTGATACTATAGGGAATCGTGAAGTTCTGAGCGCCTACACTAAGTGGTTGGTGATTAGTAAAGCCTGTTGTTGATAGGCTCTGTAGAGCCTGTTGCTGCGCAGGGGTAAGCTGTGCATTTGCTACCTGATGTGGAACAGTACCTACAACAATGACTAGAACCAAAGGAATAGCTAGAGCAATCACAAGCATTGCTCTTGTCGTAATCGGCGTTATTCGGATCTTTGAATGATTTGTCATGATTTTGTCGCGATTGTTGATGTTTATCAAATCTAGAATGTTGTAGCTTGCTGTAGTATTTATATTTTCGTCAAATTTTTTCTACCGCAGTTCTGTTTCATAAAAAATGATGCAATATGTAAAAGTATTTATGGTACCGAAAAAATTAATGTGGCAATGGACGACAGTATGGATTAATGTATAGTTATGTAAAAGATTTTAACTTTTTATTGACTGTAGTGCCTAACATTTATCTTGTCAATATGATCTTGTTCGATGAGGTTTGGAAGTGGCATATGCCATCTATAGCCGTTTCTATTTTGATTATTATTAGTTGCAACGATGCAGACAACATCAACAACGAATCGAACAATGAAGTGACTGATTTAGACGGTACTGATTATTATCTTTCTAGCAATCAACAACCCCAAAGTATGAGAAATCTAAAGTAGCTTTTTTATGCGGGTAATCTTACTTGCTATAAGAAGAAGAAGATGCAACGTGTTAAGACCAAGTCGACTAATAGCATTTAGTGATTCAGTAATGGTGGTAGCTGTTGTATTACTAGTATACAATCTTGCTGCTTTAGTAACCACTGATCCAAACGCTTTTCAAGAGGAAATTTTCTTTCATACACTTGCAGCATATATAGGTAGTTTTATAGTAGTCTTCTTTTACTGGGTAGTTTTTACTACTCTATTAGAATATATTAAGAATTTAGACGATGTGATTGTTTCACTATCTTTAATATTCCTAATACTTATTACCCTTACACCAGTTGGAAGTGCAGCAGAACAACAATCGAAAAATCCAAGATCATTATTTTTTATATCATCGATCGAAATTTCTGCTGGCTCGCTGCTTCTCATCATATTTTTTTATGTCACAAAAGGTAATCTACCCTCTACTCATGCTGCAAAGCGCACGCTGATAAATGTGTGTGTGATCCCGTCAATTTACACTGTCACTTTGTTTGTATCTTTTCTGAATTATACTCTTGCACAACTGCTTACATTTTCTGTTATTCCGGTATTTGTAATAGTAAGAATGCAAACTCATAAGATGTACCCAAATGATGATATTAGCCCACAAATTTAAAAATTAACTTAGATAAAAGAGTAGTAGAAGGTTTATCAATGTAGACAATATTATTGAATGGTCCAACCCTAATGTTTGGATAGGACATGTATTGAATCGAGGAAAAATATAGATTATCCATATCATCATCACTATACCATCTCCAATACCAATTAGCGTATTCTCAAAATAAATAGATTAAGCGCAAGCATGTTTCCATCTAATTTCAGTCTCGAAGAGCTCTTCCTGATGCTCCTCCGTCCCGTTCACAGGTAATCCAAAACTTATGTGCAGGCACGTACTGATATACAAGCCTAGGATCATTCAGCTGCTGCTACAATAGCAAGATATAGACATGTTGCAAGAGCCGATTATTGCTCCTTTATAGGTTAATGTTTTTTGCTTAGCCAGTCTTTTTTTATTTACTGCACAGCATTCCTGCTCGAATAGAACAATTATACTATCATAACATTGTTTCTTCAGTTGCGCTTGAACTAAATCTTCGCCTACCTGCTATTCCTAATCCTATCATCTCTAATCCATTAATTATAAGAGCAACTGATAGAATAATAGCCAAAAGAGGAATGCCAATACTGACAGGATGCGCCAACACTATGAGAGATAAAATGATGCTCAGTATTCCGACGAAAATAAGGACAACTCTTGACCAGCCTGCATGATTCTTATCTATAAAGCCATGTATTAACCTCGCAATACCATTAATCAATAAAGCGATGGCTCCCAAGATTATCAAAACTGCTGCAGACTCTAGTGGATATGCCATAGCTATGGAGGCTAATATTATTACTAGTATTCCTAATCCGATATTTACAAGGGTTGAAGATCTGGTAGTGGATGCTGCAGATATTCCACTTGCAATTCTTTCAATTCCAACTATGAAGAGAACTATTGCAAGCAGTACAATAACTGTTGCAATAGCAGATGCTGGAAACGCAAATACTGCTATTGAAAGCCCAATTGAAATTAGCCCCAAGACAACTTGTAGAATTCTAAGCCAGCTTGGAGATTTATCTCGTAATAGCGACACTAATTACATGTTTAAGAGATAGTATAAAAAGATTCTTTGAGGTTCTTCATCTATCTGCTGCTATAATACAATGACTGACCAATTCTCTACAAAATAAATCTTGATGATAATGGTACATTTATTTGGATTTGATTATACTGTATTTAAATATCAATGAATAACAACCATGAATTTGGTGGAAGACAAGTTACAAAGATAGACCACAATCAAAATACAAAAAACGCAAAGCGATCATTTCTGAGGAAAATGATTATTCTAGGAACGATACTCGCAGTTACACTAACTGTCAGTACGTTGTTGCTTGAGCCTCTAGTTCCTGTAGAATATTTGATTTATTCTCAGATTGCACAGGTAGCCATAATAGGCTATGTTGTTATAGAGATAATAGGTAATACAGCTTTCAATCTAGCTGTGGCTGCTCAACAATCACGGCAGACAGCCAAGTCAATAAAGAGCTTTATCAGGATTGTCGGTTCTGTTGTAATTATTGTTATCGCAATTTCCTACCTTAGTCAAAATGCCGCCCTAGCAGCGTCAATTGCTACTATATCTGGAATAGTGGTTGGTTTTGCTGCTCAAAATCTGATCGGAAATATGATTGCCGGAATGTATCTAACAACAACAAGACCATTCAAAATAGGCGATATGATCACAGTCTTTGGAAATACTGGCAGAGTAGTTGACATAGGGTTATTGTATTGTGTAATTCTAATGGAAAACGGTGATATTGTACGTGCCCCAAGTTCAGTATTAATAACAACGTCGATAATATTGAAGGAAGGAAAAGAGCCTGACTATTCTTATTCGTATATTTATTGAATTATCAACTATTCGTAAAGTCGAGTAATGAATTATGCATTGCTAAATTATATCAGCATTCTTCTTGTTCTATAAATGGGTGTATCAACATGACATTATCCATTAATTACATATGACCATAGAAAAAACAGATGCAGCTGAAGTAGAGGCAAAACTAGAAAACTTCAGACTTCTCTGACCAAATGATCAACGGATACCGTTTGCAACTGACTAGCATTTATCAGAATACATAACATGTATTAGCAGCCATCGAGCAACATGTCATCATCATCATGATCATCACGCAGGCATAGTGGCTTGTTGATGAAGCACACTTGTATTATATTCATATATT
>DATDNG010000444.1:0-3515 GCA_036518375.1 Nitrososphaeraceae archaeon
AAATGCAGTTGATACTCAAACAATCACTTTCCCTGCTAAAGATATCTACCAGATACAGTTGCAGATTAAAGGGCTTCAGAAGACAGGACAGACAACAGACCTTACACGCAATGGCATAGCAAAAGGATATGTGGTTGTCCCAGAATTTCCTTCAAGTTCAGCTACAATCTTTCTAATCGGCGGGTTATTTGGAGCTTTGTTAATAATACAGAGATCGAGAAAAAGAAGGATTATGTAAATATAAGACTTGGGATACATCTTTTGTCAATCAGCAGTTGTATAGTGGTTCCCAGTTAATAATGCGACTACTAACCGGGGACAATATTAACAAAGATTGACAGATATCCTTCTGCGAATCAAATATGCACAGGATAGTAACAACTCATAATTCTAGCCGTTATCAATCTATTACGTATCTTACTTATTCATATCTATCTATGCAGCTTTTGTGGTTGTTCGAGTCATTCAGGCAACGAAACGAAGTGACCAAGTTAGGTAGGAGAAGTAACTAAAAGTAGCGAATTCAAATATACTAAATTGACCTTAATGATAGACTATGGGCGAAACGATTGAGCTAGATAGCTTTGACATAAATTTCTCATTTCGGTGTCCTAAATGTGATTATTTAAACGAGGAGATTTCAGCAAATGATCTTTCAAGTGGTAATTCTGAATGTGGAATGTGCGAAACGACCTTCAAGGTAGAGGGTTTGGATGCCGTGAAAATTACGGCAATATTAGATTGATGATTCGATAAAAACCCTCAATACCAAGGAGAATTAAAATATATATCATAATAATTAATCAGCTATTGATTAAATGATCCTTGTAAGTAGAAATGTGATTGAGGGTCCATCTAGAGCTCCCCACAGGGCCATGTTCAAGGCTATGGGCCTAAAAGATGAGGATTTGGAAAAGCCTATAGTTGGAGTCTCTTCCACATGTAACGAAGCCACACCATGTAATTTGCATCTTGGTAAACTAGCACAAAGAGCTAAAGAAGGAGTAAGAGATTCCGGCTGTACACCGAGAGAATTTACTTCCATTGCAGTTTCTGATGGAATAGCAATGGGTCATGAAGGAATGAAAGCCTCACTGGTAAGCAGAGAGGTTATTGCTGATTCAATTGAGATAATGATGAGAGCTCATCAATACGACGCTCTTGTGGGGATATCTGGTTGTGATAAGAGTTTGCCTGGAACACTAATGGGTATGGCTCGTCTAAACTTGCCGAGTATATTTGTCTATGGCGGTACCATTATGCCTGGGATCTGGAATGGTAAAGATGTAACAATCCAAGACGTTTACGAGGCGGTAGGGTCGTACGAAACAGGCACTATGAGTCTGTCCCAACTAATAAGTTTGGAAAATGTTGCGTGTCCGTCTGCTGGCTCGTGTGCTGGAATGTATACTGCCAACACTATGGCTTCCATAGGTGAAGCAATTGGAATGTCATTGCCCGGAAGCGCTTCACCTTCCGCTGAAAGTGAGCAAAGACATCAAATATGTTATGATACTGGAAAAGCAATTTACAATTTAATAGAAAATAATATTCTTCCTAGTGATATAATGACTTTTGAAGCATTTGAAAATGCAATTGCTATGGCAAACGCTATAGGGGGTTCGACCAATGCGGTTTTGCATATTTTAGCTATCGCTAGAGAAGTTGGTGTAAAACTGGAATTGAAGGATTTTGAAAGAATACGCAGAAGAACTCCTCATATCGCGAACATGAGGCCCGGTGGATTTTATGTGATGGCAGATCTTGACAAGATTGGAGGCATTCCTATAGTTTTGAAAAAGTTACTTGAGAAAGACTTGCTCCATGGAGATGTAATGACAGTCACTGGAAATACTATGAGAAATAATATCGAGTCATGGCACTTTACTAAATCAGAGAGCCAGGATATTGTCAAACCGATTGAAAATCCAATCCATACTGAAGGTGTCCTTAAAATCATGTATGGTTCGCTGGCCCCAGAAGGTGCTGTATTAAAAATTGCGGGTGTAACAAACAGCAAGTTCATTGGAAAGGCCAAAGTTTTTAATGCAGAAGAAGATGCCTTCAAAGCAATCTCAAATAGACATATCGTTCAAGGCGATGTCGTTGTAATTAGATATGAAGGCCCAAAAGGCGGGCCGGGCATGAGAGAAATGCTAGCGGTTACTGCGGCCCTAGTTGGTCAAGGATTAGGGGAAAAAGTAGCAATGGTGACTGATGGTAGATTCTCTGGAGCAACCAGGGGCTTTATGATAGGTCACGTTTCACCTGAAGCAATGGTTGGAGGGCCTATCTCATTGGTAAAAGATCGCGATCAAATTGTTATTGACACTCTAAAAGGAAAGATCGATTTAATGATATCAAAAACAGAACTGAATAAAAGAAAGAAAAAATGGAAGCCAATAAAACCACACTACAGAACAGGTGCAATAGCTAAATATTCCTCACTAGTACGATCTGCATCAGATGGTGCGATAACTGTTGCTTTGTAGAAGACGCGCATAATTAACATAGGAACTATTAGCGTTGCTAGCTATTGTCAGCACCACATGGTTCCTTAATGCGGATAATGCCTTGAATGAAGCCAGATTATCTGATCTTCGTGTGGAGCCTGGTTCTGAAATTCTCTAGGAAGAAGAAAGAATTCTCTATATTTATTGAAGTTATAAAAAGGCGATAGCGGGATAGCATGGTACATATTTAATAATTCTGAAAAACTCGAGGAGCCAGCATGTCTGCGGCTAGTCTTCTTCCCAGGCATTGACCGTCTCTTTAACATAGAAAGGTTTCGTCGTTCGGCGGATGAGTATTTGAATCATTATCCTGTCTCCAATTAATCTATGCTTGTTTCGAATATCATATCCTATCTGATATATAGGAATGGATATAATGAAGCTCAAGAATTCCAAAGGTATTGCAGTTGATATAGCATGTTAAATCGTAGGTCAAATATTACAAATTAGCACTTGGAGTCAATATTATCTGCTCCCTGTCTTTAGGGCTTTCGGCCAAAGGGGCTCGTCAAATTGAAGGTTAATTGAACAAGCGTGGTTATATATATAGCAATGGTTGTAAAATTATCCAACTGAAAATGACGGAAAATTGACGGGACATTATTAACTTGAAGTATTTTATGAAGCCTATTTTATAATGTTTAATTTTATTATCTTGAAGTGTTGCAAGAATTCTGTGAAATCGGTTAAAAATGCTGTTTTATCATATTTTTATCTTGCCCTTGTGTATGAAATTTATAATTAAGACGTGGCAGCTCTATATGTTCGCCAAGTTTTGGTTACTTATTATATGCTTGCGAATTGATATGACCATTTTCTAATCATTATGGTCTATGTCTATCTTGCTTAAGCCAATTCCCTCTTTGCCTCTCCGGAGTCACTCCGGAGTGACTCCGGGGCTACCCCGGTTGCTCCAAGAGTATTTAGTTAGTGGTCAACGGGATGTCATATTAGCAATGCGTAGGAAGAAGACCAGTAAGGGTAGTGGGAAGCGTGTCCATC
>DATDNG010000445.1:0-4331 GCA_036518375.1 Nitrososphaeraceae archaeon
ATGATGCTAACTGCTACTACTATTAATAGTTCCACTTCAAGGGAGTGGTGGCACTCTAGTATTTACTGTAATAGAAAATTTACAGTTAGGTGCCTTGGTATCTCCATTCTTGGCATTAAAATCTAGTATTACACCATTGCCATTTGAACCACAATCAAAGTAATTAGCGCCACCACCACCTATCATGACATCATGGCCGCTTCCAGCATAAAACTGATCATCCCCTTTGCCTCCAACCATGAGTGTATCACCACCTGAACCTATGAATACATTATTTCCTGAGCCACCATAAAGCTGAGCAGTAGTAGAGCTAGAAGACTCCATTATGTTGTCACCAGGGCCACTATATACCTTGCAATTTCCTGTTCCACATTGTATAACATCATTGCCTGCCAGGCCATATATCTGAGCGCCTGGTACAGCAGAGGCAATTATGATATCAGGTCCATTAGTGCCTACTATTGGCGGACACCCAGTGCTACCTCCACTGACACTGGCACCGCTGACGCCCCCGCCAACGCATGCTGGCACTATTACATTTTTAGGAAGCTCTAACCCTGACGCAATGTCAGATCTCGATAGAGAGGTAATTGGAGCTTGATTCGGTGGCGTAAATGCGTTATCTGGAATAGGCAAGGTCCTGCCTTTCAGATGTGTGTGCGAACGCGCATTTACTGTGGGCAATATTATTATACCAGATAGCAAAATCATCGAAAAAAGCACACCGAATAGGGGAATGCTCAATACTCTCGTCAATATAATGTGAGAGACATATTCATGTATAAAAACTTCTCATATCTCCATTCTCGAAGTTTATTCGAAACAAAATTACCAAATTGAAATTCAAAGCTATGGAGCCTTTTGGCAATGATGTTTTTCTGCAGATATAAGAGAACATATATGGTTCTATATAGGTTATTTAGGGAGGAGATAAAAATAAAGGAAGAAAGAGGAAGATAATGGGAGGAAAGAAATACAGTGAATATTAAAGAAACTTTCGTTTTTTCGTTTGAATCTTTAAGGGATAGAAAACTTAGAACCATATTGACAATCTTGATGGTGATGTCAGGCAGTGCTCTTTTAGTTGCAGTAAGTGGCATTGGCGCATCTTTTACGGATTCCTTTAATAAACAATTTAGCAATCTAGCACCCAACATACTTTTCATATCTAGTTCTCAACAAGCACAGGGTGGTGGTGGTGGCGGCCCTGGCATTGGAGGCGGTACTACAACACCTCCTAAAATTACCTTAAATTCTGCAGTAGTAAATAGGATACGTTCACTTCCTCTTGTTACCGACGTGATCTCTACATATAGAGGTTCAGTAACATTACAATCCCAAAGTGAATCCAAGAACGGAGCAATCTTGTCTATGGATCCACAAAAACTCACAATGGTTGCCCCAACACTGGAATTTACAGACGGATCTACAGTACAGCCAAATAATCCTGCTGCCATGATTGTAGCTCAAGATGTTGCAAACCCACCGGGCGACGCTAATCCATTTCTGGCTTTAGGTCAAAGCGTTAAAGCGACATATTCTTTTGTTGACACTGATACTGGCAGACAAAAAGAACAGTCAAAGAATTTTATTGTCACAGGCATCATGAAAGAAACAGGTAATCCTACAATAGATAATGGCATTGTCATCAACTTGCAAGCTGGAAATTCACTGCTCCAAAAATCGGGCAAGTTTGACTCCCTATTTGTAATTGCACAATCAACTGATGCTGTAGATACTGTACAGCAGGAGATAAGAGGCCTATATGCTAATAACATAGGGATTAATACTGTGAAAGCTATTTTGAAGACAATACAGCAATTCACGGGTGGAATAAATGCATTTCTATCAAGTATTGCTATTGTTTCATTAATTGTAGGTGCAGTTGGAATTATTACAACACTTTACACCGCCGTCGTCGAAAGAACGCGTGAGATTGGTACATTGAAAGCTATTGGCGCCCAGAACAGGAATATCTTGGCCCTTTTTCTAGTCGAAGCTTTATTGATTGGAGTATTTGGAGCGACACTAGGATTGTTATCAGGAATTGGATTTGGTTACGCTTTAAGTGCAGGGATACGCCCAGGCAATGGTCCCTATACCCCACCAATTTTCCTTGCAAGTGACATGGTCAGAGTATGGATTATTTCTGTTGGCCTCAGTATAATTGCTGGTCTATTTCCAGCATTAAAAGCGTCCAGACTACTTCCTATAGCGGCGTTGAGGTCACAATAAAATATGACAAGGTATTACAAGTCAACCTCATACTGACTATGCTCAATAGTGTTAGTAGTCAGGACTTGTCATGGATTACGAGTACCATCTTTGGATAATAATACACAGCGTTCAATGCAAAGAATACCAACATACCAATATTCGTACTAGGTAACAATGGACCGTATCATTTTTATGATACTTCATTGAGTGAAAGTTGAGATTGTGCTAATATGCTGGATCATAACTCACGTAGAGAAAATAAAGCGATCGTAAATAATCAACCTAGTACCAATCCAGCTATCGCTCTGAAGGTCGAAAAGCTTTCCAAAGTATTTGAATCTGCTGCAGGTAAAGTGTTTGCTCTAAAACAGGTTAACTTTACAATAAATAAAGGTGAGTTTGTGTCAATTATAGGACCATCTGGCAGCGGAAAATCTACTTTGTTAAATATGATAGGAGCTCTAGATAGGCCAACTTTTGGGAAAGTTTTCATTGGCGGAGTAGATATTTTTTCATTAAAAGATCACGAAATTGCAAGTATGAGGAATACTATGATAGGCTTTATATTCCAATCTTTTAATTTGATTAATAGGACTACAGTTCAAAAAAATGTGGAAATTCCTAGCATAATATCTTGTACTTCGGGAGAAGGCAAAGAAAGAACTCGACGTGCGTTAAAGATTTTAGACGTTCTAGGCATTAAAGATAAAGCTAAATTCAAACCAACAAGTCTAAGCGGGGGACAGCAGCAAAGAGTTGCGATAGCAAGGTCACTTATGAATAATCCTACGATAATTCTTGCTGATGAGCCCACAGGCAACCTTGATACAAAGACAGGAAATGAAGTTTTTGACTTGCTCAAATTGCTTTCGACCAAATTCAGAAGGACAATAGTAATGGTTACCCATAATGATGAACTTGCCGAAAAGACAGACAGGTCTATTTACATTAGAGATGGAAGAGTAGAGAAAGAGGTTATAAATTAAACGACATCAATAAATCGGAAAATACCAGAAGATAACAAAGACGAAATAATACAACCGTTGATCATACGCTTCCTAATTCTTGCAGGATTGCTATTTTCATCTTCAGCTATTGCAAACACAAATAATAGTAGTAATGCCATTGCCGCTTATGCACAATCAGCTAATAACAATAATGTGGTATTTCTAGATAATGGCCCAAACACTGACAGACCACCTGCTTTCCTAGATGCCTTCTGGACAAATAACTTAAGCGCAAACTCGTCAGTACCTAGTAACAATGTTGTAAAGACAGAAGTAGGTCCTGGAGATGGTGTTGCCACTTTGGCAATAGTATTGGTCAACAGAGGAAGAACAGATCTTACTGGAGTCACTGGGTACCTAAACCTTCCTGCAGGTTTCGAGCCACTCCCAGGAAAGAATAATGGAACTTCCCAATCTGTAGCAGGCTTTTATTCTGTAGTAAAAGCAGGAAATACCTTTATTCTGTATTTTGACATGAATGTTTTAAAGCAGGCAAAAGTGGGTGGATATTCTACTCCACTCACTCTTCAATATAGCAAGATACTTCAGATGGGACAACTTACAACGACATTTACGATTCCGTTTAGACTTACTGGCAGGGTCATTTTAAATACAGTATCAGAGAATAAAGAGTTAATCCCAGGTTCCCCGAACTTATTAAAAGTCAATATTCAAAATAAAGGCACTGCGGATGCAACAGGCGTTGTAGCTACAATTACAAGTGTAACAGGAAGTAGCACCACGAGTGGTAGTGTTACTACTAGTAGTACTACTAGCACAAGCAGCAGCAACGCAACATCTACCCAACAACAGCCGTCTTCATCTCCAGCATCACCTTCATCTTCTTCTTCTATTCCGACAGTAAACGTAGGATCTCAAACATTTAATCTCGGGAGAATATCAACGAATGGATCTGCAGAAATAGACCCTATAGTATATCCGACCAGTTCTGCTGGTGAAACTGCACAGAATCTGAACCTCCAGATATCTTATGGGGATGCATACGGTAACCAAAAAATTTTAAATGCAATGGTCGGTCTTATAATAGCACCAAATCCACCGCAATCGGTGTTAAACCTTACAACTAACAATGGAAATGCATTAATT
>DATDNG010000446.1:0-9393 GCA_036518375.1 Nitrososphaeraceae archaeon
AAAAGACGATACAAAAGACAATCTCTATGAAGCAGCAGGATTATCAATATATTCTAATAGTAAGTCAATTGTTTCTTCATATCTTGCTATATTTGAAAGCCTTTGGAAGCAAACGGAAAAAACCTATCTGAAGAATTAAAGGAGCAAACGAACAAATGGATGGATGAATGACGACTGAATGAATGACCGCTTCACTATTGTTGAAGTAGTCAGGATACAAACTTAATCTAAGCCTCTATCAAGGAATTAAAAAGGCATGAACTAAATAATTTTTCTATACTTATTCTGCTGCAGAGTGACATTTTTACTATGTCCTGCAGTTAATTTTATTAAATTCGTTTAGAAAAGTGCTAACTGAAGTATTATGAACAAAAGCAAAGTCAATAGAGATTACGCAAAATACTAACTAACTAACTTTAAATCTTATAGGAAGTTCGATAATATTAGAATATGATTCATATTAAAAGACAATGACCTATATTTTTGAAGTCACTGTCATGGAAAATAGAAAAAAGTTTTCTCCACGATAGATAGATAGATACATTGTTACTGTTAACATTAACAGTAACAAAAACGTAATTTCTTTATGATTCTTTTTCTTACCCCTGCTGCTACTCTTCTTCCTCTTCTTCCTTTTTCTTACCCCTGCTGCTACTCTTCTTCCTCAATTCCTCTTCAATATCATCTGTTCCTCTTTCATTTACAGTAAACCTTGCATCTGAATATGGATGATATGGCGAGTCTATCATTTTTGCTATTCTGTTTTCTCCAGATTTTCGAAGATATATTCTATAAGTTGAAGCATGTCCTAAGACATTTCCACCAGCTGCTTTTGTAGGATCTCCAAAGAATGTGTCAGGAGATGATTGTACTTGATTTGTTATAACTACAGCTATGTTGTATATCTCTGCAAGTCTTATGATCTTGTGTAACATGGTATTAAGTCTCTGCTGCCTATCAGCGAGAGTGCCTCTGCCGGCAAACTCTGCCCTATGCAACGAGATTACGCTATCTATTACAACCAATTTAGCTTTAAAATCATCTACGTATTTACCTAGATTCTTTATTATTAATTCTAGATGTGAGCTGTTGTACACTTTGCATACTGCTATACTCTTTAGTATCTGTGAAGAATCGTAGCCTCTAGATCTAGCTATTTCTTGTATTCTTTCTGGTCTGAATGTTCCTTCAGTATCTATGTATATTGTATTGGCATTTAGCCCACCTTCTTCTACAGGTTGCCTTGCTGTCGCACATAGAGTATGACATATTTGAGATTTGCCAGAGCCAAATTCACCATAGAATTCAGTTACAGCCTGGGTCTCTATGCCTCCAAGCAAAAGATCATCAAGGGCACTAGAACCTGTAGAACATCTTAGCATTGATCTTCTTTTCTCAAGAGCTGCGTCTGCAGTAACAAACTCTTTCTCTAATACCTTGGAGTCTCTTAACAACTTTTGAGCTGCAATTATAAATGCAGCAGCACTCTCTTTTGAAGAATTGATCTCTACAGCCAACTCCTCTGCACTTGTTACCGCAAGATCCATCACAGAAACAATGCCTGCCTCTTTTAGCTTCTTGGCTGTTGTAGGACCAATTCCTTCAATATCTTGTATCTCTAGTTCAATGATGGGTGATGAAGAACCTTCAGATGCTACCGTTGTATTGGCGCCATCGTCGTCCTCACGCTTTCCAACAGTGCTGTTATTGCTATTACTATTAGATTCATGCTCCTCTACATACGTTTTTTTATCTACCATGTGATTCATATCTTTACACGGATAGCTTATATTAATAATGGAACATACCAAATAGGGAGGGAGTGTATGGTAGTATACACGCTTGGGTACTGAGGATATTATTATTATCATCTTTAAGTCAATATTCTCTTGATTGAAATTCTGTCTAATCATAAAAATCGAGATACATAAGAACACTGAACATAGCATCGGGGCTTGTATGTTATTTCTAAATTCAATCCATTTTTTGTTATTGGATATGTAAATATTGCTTAATTTATAATGGCAAGACAAAGATTGGGAGTTCTGCTAATAATAACAATAATAGCAACAACAACAATATCAATAATAATAATAATAATAATAATACAAGCTAATTCTGAGATATCTCGCAGATATCTTCATAAAAATTGCTCCCATAGACAACGCCGAATTTTTTAAAAATGGTTGCACAATCTTTTGTATCAAAAAGATAGTGTGAACCATCAATTACCTCATCTACTGACGTAATATTTTCTTCTTTCCCTTCTGCTTCTCTCAGTTGCGCTTTGGCCAAAGGCTTTCCGCATAGCGCACATTTGTCTTGCGCTTTGTTGTCGTTCTCTTCCTCCTCTACCATGATGATTCTCTGCGCATCATGTGATGCTCCGCATTAACCCCCGACTGCACTCTTCTTGTATTACTATTTCTCTGAATTTATCTTCGTTGATAACTCTATTATTATTATCATCATTATTATTACTAGCCTTATCACTTGATATTAGGGGTATAATAGTCATGTTTCTAAGGATACAGGCCATCATAGTACATAAATGTTATAGATGTGGTTGTTAAAATTGTTTTAGTTATCTGCTAGTGGTAATTTTTTATATTGACTAGATATAGACGTAAAATACTAATATGTGAATGTTAACAAGCAGATCTGGGTTTAATGGCTAGCTGCATTGCTTTCCATTCTTACAAGGGCGGTACTGGCAAGACTACAATAGCTGCTAATCTAGCAGCATTGCTGGCAAAAAAAGGCCACCGTGTCTTTTTGCTGGATCTAGATGTATATGCCCCCAGTCTTCAGGCATATTTTGATAAGGAACCCAAAAGGTGGATTAATGATTTTCTAAATGGCACTGCAGAAGTTGGAGACGTAATAATGGATCTTACTCCTGTGATTGAAGAGGTATATAATAATAGCAGTTCTGAAAAAGAAAAAGAAAAAGAAAAAATAACCGGTAAATTATGGGTTGGTTTTTGCAATTCAAAAAAAGAAGAGATTTACAAACTTGAGGGTGGAGGGGGAAAACAGGATAGCTCGAAAATACAATTACTTAGAAGGTTTATACTTTTGCGAGAACAGCTGATCTCCCTTCATGATGCTGATTATATTATAATCGATACCAGCCCCGGTATAAGATATTGGTCGATAAATGCACTGGCTGTTGCAGATACTCTTTTTCTAACGCTCAAAATGGGCGACCTTGACATCGATGGTACAAGGAAGATGGCCGAAGAAATCTATGGATCCTTTACAAAGTTCGGCGCCAGATCATATCTTGTATTGAACAGGGTTGCTGGATATTGTGTTCCAGAACATGTATCAGACCTCACTGTTACTCATCCTATAACATCAGCGCCGGGCATCGCTTCTACATCTTCTTCCTATTCTTCTTCCTCTCCATCTCCGTCTTCTTCAAATAGCGAATCAGTTTCTATGATGCAACAGCAAAAAGCTGAGTCAAATATACTTTCAAGTGCACTTGCCAGCGAAGTTAGGATGGATATTATTTCTGCTATCTACTGTTATTGCGATATCCAATTTACTAAGAAGGAGTTTTTGACTGTCCTCAAATATCCTGACCACCCTTTTGCAAAGCAATTTGAGCTACTTGCCCAAAAGATAGAAGGGGTACAAAGCAAAGAGTGATTATGAGGGGCTCTGTTCACTTAGCGTTAAATCTATAGCTTTTGAAGATATAAAAAGTATATAGATGACACCATGAAAAACTAATTAATGCAGATTCCGGGTATATCAGATCTCTTAGATAAAGGAGTTATACCTGACAGTCTGCTACTTCTTATCGGGCCAGCTGGAGCCGGTAAAAGTATGTACTGCAGACAGTTCTTTTCAGATGGATTATTTGACGGAGACTATTGTATTTATATCAGCTCAAGTTTAACTAACAAGCAATTTATAAGTCACTTCTCAAATATAGAAAAGACAAACCTAATTCAAAATTCAAAATTCATAAACCCCTATCTATATCGCAGCTCCCTTGATAGCCAAAGCGTCGGGAGGGGAATAGAGGTCGAAAACTCTAACAAATTATTATCGTTAACTCTCAAAGATATCCAAGATAGTATAACTAAAGTGACAAAATATGTTAATAGTGATGATGAGAATATTATTAGTAGAATTAGTAGTGTTAGTAATTCTCTAAATCGTAGCAATACTATATATTCTCCCAATGCTTCCAGTTCTTCTGACAATAATAATAGCAGAGCCATTCGTGTAGTGGTTGATTCATTAACACACCTTTTGGCAGTATTTGGAGAAACTGCTGTTTTGCAATTTGTCAACGATCTCTCTTTCTTTTTAAAGGATGTCGAAGCAATGGCAATTTTTACGTTGACTACACCAACAAGCGATTTTCTGACAAATTCTCTGAGTTCAATTTTTGATGGCATCATTGAAATGAAACTTGAAGAGGATGATGGGAGTTTGAATAGGAATATAAGACTGCTTTCAATTAAAGGCACAAGTCATAAGCCTTCCTGGGTCAAATTTAAAATCTCTGATGATGGCAACCTTGCCTTTGCTGATCAATCTTCTTCATTGACATGCATGCTATGCGGCAAATCTATATTGGGCCTGCCTATATTGGACTCTGAATTTACATTTGACAGTCAAACCTGTCTTGAAACATACAAGAAGCTTGCAGGAGTATATGGCTCGAACATATCAGAGATCGGGCTACCATCAGAGGTAGTGGATGTGAATTTCTTTTTTACGGATATCGTTAGCCTTTCAGATCCTTTATTACCTGTCAAAAAACAGATGCAAAAAATCGGTATTTTGAACAAGATGATCGGTTCTTGCGATGCTTACTTTAGAACACCCAAGGACAAAAAGATTATTTTAGCTACAGGAGACGGCATGGCTATAGGATTTCTCTTAAATCCTGAATTGCCATTTCAACTCAGCACGCAGCTACACCGAAAACTTCGAATATATAATCGGGGCAAGTCGGCCGAAGATGTGATTGGCATACGAATAGGCTTAGGTTCTGGTCCTGTGTTTGTTGTAAATGATATAAAAGATAATCAGAATGTATGGGGACCTGGGATTATACTTGCTCGCCGAGTTATGGATATAGGTGATAACTTTCACATATTATTAGCAGATAGGCTAGCTGAGGATTTAATTGCACTCAAATATGAATATAGAACTACTATAAAACCTATAGCCGATTATAAGATTAAACATGGACAGAAAATCAAGTTGTATTCAGCATACTCAAAGGAATTTGGAAACCCCCAATCACCGTCAAGGATTGAAATATAATTGTTTTTGTTATCATGTGCCTCGTCCTGTACAATTTATTTCAAAATGCTTTTTTATATGCTCTGGAGGTTATTATTCTAAAATGATGATGACAACATATTATGTCATGCAATTATTTGATTCATTATTGGATTGAAGCCAAAACTTAATTATCAAGTTTTGAAATATCAAAATATTAAAAGTACAGAGCATATATTTTCAATATACGAGCATGATTACCTTTCAATAAGCATAGCATCAGTAAAGATGGCTCTCAAGCACCACACCACATTTTTTTGCTGGAACAACGTTGCGACTAATATAATATTATATTGCTATTCCTACAGTATTTGGTGAATGCAAGTTGGTATATTATGGTGATGATTACTATTGAATGGCGAAATAGTGAATGACAAGTATTTGTTATCTTAAAACTCAGTTGGTTGGCTGGCTAATTGGCTGCTCCTCCACTTTTCTCATCTAGGGTAAATACAAAACGTGATCCTTGGTACTCTTCTACTCCTTCTTTCTCCCAATTTATCCTGTATGCACGTGTGACTTGCTTTCCAATGATTTTGATGCTTTGAGGTAGCTCAGAATATAACTTCTCTACTTTTTGCGGATCCTTTGTCATCAGTAGGGACCTGCGCTTTCTCATAAGGTATTTGACTGCAACGTTTCTATGAACCTGCCCCTCAACTGGAATTAGCTCGTTATTACTTGTCTCGATAGTAAAAAGTCGTTTCCCCAAGAAATAGTATAACTATACGATGGAATATAGTATTTCAAGTGTACAGGATTTGACCATTTGTGCAGTTATTGTATAGTCGATATGTATATATGGATGAATGAGTGGCTGGCTAGTTGGTTAGTTTGCTAGTTGGTTGGCTAGTTTAAACAAGACTAAAATATGAAAAAAGTAACTTGTGACAGTATACTTTGATACTACATATACATATCTGTATCTAGATTATTGTGGCCCTGTTATAATTCAAACCACTAGTTCCATTAATAATTTTTTATGCAATACTTAAGAATGCATGGATTTTTTGTATAAAATGATAATAACTATCGCACTGATAATACTGCTATTTTCCAAATACTTCAATTATAATACTTTCTCTACTCTATCTCTTCTTAGAGCAGGAACCACCTTATAATGTTAATCAAAATTGTCCCCTATAGTTTGTGAATCGTTTATTTGATTGAAAGATGATCATATACCTATAGCTTATGAAAGATTATTTTGGTCTGCATAATGGCCAACCCTTAAAAAACAAGCCTCCTCGCTCGGCCCGTCGAGCCCGCAAGCCTTTACAAGAAAATTGGATAAAAGGACCAGGACGCGGTATTTGGCTCAAATGTACTTATATAAAATGTTTATTTGAATGGCAATATTTCGGCAGACGTCAATGGGCTGAATGTCCAATATGTCATAGTATAATGAAAGTGGCTGTCGCAAAAAGAAATTTTCTAGTCCAGAACAAAGGTGTAAAATTTGATGGCCTGCGAAGAGGAGAAAAGATAGGAAGGAGAAGATAATAAACAGGACAATGAACTATGAAATAAGAAGATTGTTCCCTAGGAAATAAAAAATGAATTCTCGTCATCTGCAATAAACATGTCGACAGAGTTTTTGTTCTTATCATGTATTATCAAAAGGGCTTTTCTAACTTTATACTTTCTTGGAAGTGTCTGTAGATAAAAATTCAGTGTATAATTATCAGCATATGATGAATCTGATTCAAGCAAATTAAGGTCCTCGTCATAAATGCTCAGTTGTATTCCGGTTTCTGACTTTATGATCTTTGCAATATTCACAGATTTTGTAAGGTTTGAGTGACACATTTTTAAATGATGCTGCTTTCATTTGGTTAAAAAGGTGGTTACGATAATAATAATAATAATAATATGAAATGCTCGTAATTTATTTATTTATTTATTTATTTATTTATTTATTTATCTGTCTATCTAGCTATTATCGGGACTGCGTTATTGCCTGCATGTATATATATATGCCTGCTACAGTAGATTTACTTTATTTTTGCAGATTATCTTTAGTATCTTTTTAACAATGCTTATCGAACCCTTTCGTTAAGCTCTCGCGGGTTTAAATTAAGTGCTTTCATTAAACATGCCGGGGCTGCTGCAAAAACTGCCTAAGCAACTAACTAACCACCAGCCACATCCGAACCAATATGACCTCCTTTGCTTTCCTGATAAACATCAATTAGTTCATTTATGATATCATCATAATTAATATCACTTCTTTTAAAATGCATTACTTCTTCCAGTATAGAGGTAAGCCTTCTGTATGTCTGCTCATCAATGTTTATGGTTTTCATTGTTTTTTATTTTTAGCTTTGATAATTTTTACCTATTGAAAATTAAGTAGCATATAATATAGCATCAGGAGAGCATACAAAATTCAGATGATATCTGTATACTTGATCTATTTGTAATACTAAATTATTATTATTATTATTATTATTATTATTATTTGATTCTGCAGAACTTATTTTTTGTTCTCTGAATCTGGGTTACCCAACCTTTACCATCACAGCAACTGCATTTTTCCTCCGGTTGCGTTGGTGTTGAGAAAAAACATGAGGCCTTGGTGTTCGTCTTGTTGCATAAAATAACGCCTGATCCATTACACAATGGACATTTTGATATTGTTATCGGCAAGTCAGCGGAAATATTGTCATCAGCATTCTGATTTATATCGATAAGAGACATACTATATCTACAAGTAATTGATATATAACTTTTAATTTTTAATTAAATTTACCAAAATTATTTACTTCTGTGTCATAAATATGTTGATGTTACAGATATATCGATATAAAAGTAAAAATATTGAATCTGACTATAGTATATCATTAATGACAAATTCAGCCACAGACAAGATGTTGATGTATAACGGGGCAAAATATGGAGCAATAGCTGGCTTTGTTGCAACTTGGTCTATATCCACTGCTATTGCGGCATCAGAATTCGAATTGGGGCTCCAAATAGGAACATTTTATTCGGTTATGGGTGTTGCTTTAGGATTTAACAACTTTGTTAGTTCTGCATATCTAAGTTTTGGTCTTCACATCCTGACTGGGAGCATATTGGGAGCAATAGTTGGAGTTATTGCAATAAAATGGAAAAAAATGAGCATACTCAATCCATACAAGGGGATACTAGTTGGTGTCGGAGCAGGCATCGCGATATGGTTGATCCTATTTCTTCCAATAACAACGTTGTTAATTCAACCCTCAATAGATCGCATTGTTACTATGTTAGCGGTCCAATCGCAAAAGCCACTGTTATCAGATAATGTAAACCAGTCCATTAGAGGTATTGCATTAAGTGCAATAGTATTTCATATGGGATGGGGCGCGATATTTGGATTTATGATTAGTTCTATGTTAAGAATCAAAGCGCTTAAAAGTCAAATATGGAAGAATGGATTAAAAAATAAGAAAGGAGATGCGGATCTTCAAGGCAGCCTGCGTTAGCTAGTCACCTGGCTTATTATTGCTTGAATGGCAAGACTTTGGTGCCCAGTTTGTTTGTTATATCTGTGCTTAGAAATAATAAGAATAATTATTGCTAATTCATTGGCATGGAGATCGGTATTATAGCTGATACACATGATAATATAAAAAACATTGAAAAATCTGTGAATATATTCAATAATAGAGCTGTAAATTTTGTAATCCACGCAGGTGACTATGTAAGCCCCGAGGCAGTTGAATTTTTTCAAGGCATAAAATTGATTGGCGTATTGGGAAACAATGATGTAGACGTATTAGGACTCACTACTGCGTTTAACAATATAGGCGGCGAACTAAAAGGTGATTTTTGTGAAATCGAACTAGACGGCACGAGATTTGCTGTTTACCATGGAACCAAACCACAAAAGAAACAAACGCTGATTCAATCTGGAAATTATGATGTTGTAGTTTGCGGTCATACACACAAATTAGAAAAAGTATTTGTAGGTAAAACAATAGTACTCAATCCAGGAACTGCAAACGGCTGGTTTTTTGGATACAAGGCAACTGTTGCAATATTTAATACACAGACTAAAGGTTCTGAATTTATCAGTTTATAGTATAAATTTGCTTT
>DATDNG010000447.1:0-2516 GCA_036518375.1 Nitrososphaeraceae archaeon
AATATATCTCTATTACAAAAAGATTATGTCTGAGTTGTCCATTATTAATCAAGATTGCTCAAGGAACAGGAAAACACTTTTAGCTACAAGAAATTTCTCTGGATTATCAGTGGTTTAATTGGTACCTTAGTAATCGATATCTCTATTGTTAAGGTTTATGATCTTATCGATAAATTTATTATTCCTGAACAAGGTAAGCTCGTATTATTTTCCCTAAATAGCTCATTATGTTTGTTTTTAGGATTTCTTATAATAAAGACTATAAGAAACTCGATAAAAACACATCGTTTAAATAAAATATTAAAAATTGCTCTCTTGCATAAAATATCGCTAATTTCACTTTTTATACTAGGAATTTTAATGGGGATCCTGATATTTCAACAGTTTTATAATAATTATTACAGCACATTAATTTCAATTTTGATTATCATTACAAGTTATGGAACAGCAGCAGGTTTTATAACAAGATTATCTATGTGGTTTTTTTCTTGGTATAAATCAAATCATGATTTGATAGTCCTTCTGTATTTTATATCAATGCTATTGATAGCGTTTAATTTAGTCGTAACACCTATCATTACAACCATCAAGATAAATGACAGGCCACAGGAAATACGAGAATTTGTAGGAGGCACTGCGGATTTATCTGTTGGTAGATATGTGTTTTTGAATAATATTTACACAGTATCTTCTATTTTGTCATTTATTAGCATATGGATTACAACCGCCTTATTAATGAATAATTACAAAAGGAAATTAGTTCATACTATAGTATATTGGATTATACTATTTATACCTCTTTTTTATTTTCTAGTAAATTATTTTTACCAGTTTATCTTGGCTAATCTACTCATTTCCTATCTAACAATAGATCCGATTACTGTTTCTATTATATTGACAGCCTTTCTATCCTTGAGTAAACCTATCGGAGGGTTGACTTTTGCACTTGCATTCTGGAACATGTCTAAGCTTTTAGATTATCAAAAAAATATCAAGACTTATATGATTATTTCTGGTTGGGGTATTCTTTTACTATTTGGTACAGATCAAGCAGTAGTACAAACTCTTGCTCCCTATCCTCCGTTTGGAGTTGCTACTATCTCTATTATTGGATTATCATCATATCTGGTATTATTGGGTATTTATTCTTCAGCAATGTCAGTAGCTCAGGATACAAGGCTGCGTCAGACAATTAGAAAATCTGCTATAGAAGAATCAAAATTATTATTAAGCATAGGATCAGCGCATATGGAGCAAGAAATACAAAGCAGAGCCATAAAGGTCGCAAAAGAACATCAACAAACTATGGCAGAAAGAACTGGGGTCCAATCATCACTTACAGAGCACGATATGAAACAATATGTATCTGAGGTACTAAAAGAGATTCACGTATTACAAAATATTGATGATATTTTAAAGAAAGGCAAAGAAATTCTAGAAAACTCAACAGAATTCGTTGCTTGCTCAAAAGCAGGTGGAATACGATTAGCCTATAACAACTATTTTGATTCATACGAAAAGATAATGCAAGAGTATTCAAAAGGAGAACACAAAGGCATCAGATTAGTTACTTCGATAGACAGAGAAAGTGTAGACATAGTCAGAAAATTTCTGGCTATAGGCGTTCAGATAAGGCATGTTAAAAATATGCCACCCATTGATTTTGCTGTCTCAGATAAAGAAATGATTGCTACAATAGAAAAAATGGAGAGTGGTCAAATGATTCAGAATCTCTTGGTAAGTTCCGAACAGCCATACATAGACCATTTTACTTCTATCTTTGATGAATTATGGAAGAATGGAATTGATGTTAACTACAGAATAAAAGCTATAGAAGAAGGGGTTGATACTGAAGGAATAGAGATTATACAGAATCCTGCAGAGATACAAAAGCTTACTTTTGATCTTGTTAAATCAGCAGCAAAAGAACTACTGCTACTATATTCTAGTGCTAACGCATTTCATCGTCAGGAATATGTAGGAGCCATCCAATTTCTAAAAGAAGCAGCACACGAAAGAGGTGTAAACGTTAGAATCCTGACACCAGCAGACGATTTGATTGTGAAGACAGCTCAACGATGGAAAGAACAGCAGGAACAATCACTAAATAAGCAGAAAATCAATATTCGATTCATTGAACCATATTTACAGACAAAAGTCCACCTCTTAATAGCAGATAGGAAATTCTCATTATCCATAGAATTAAAGGATGATGCTGCTCAGAAATCCTATGAAGCTGTGGGATTAGCAACTTATTCAAATAGCAAACCAACTGTACTCTCTTATGTTTCGATATTTGAGAATCTTTGGAAACAAACTGAGTTATATGAAGGGCTAAAAGAAGTAGACAAGTTAAAAGACGAATTTATCAACGTAGCAGCACATGAATTGCGAACACCCATACAACCTATACTTGGACTAAGTGGTGTTCTTCGTTCCCAAATAAAAGATCCTCAACAACAAGTGTTGCTAGATGTCATTGTGAGAAATGCAAAACGGTTACAGCGACTCTCAGA
>DATDNG010000448.1:0-2306 GCA_036518375.1 Nitrososphaeraceae archaeon
ATTCAAAAACAAACAACTGATCATCAATTATTGTAAAAATCACCTTTTCCTGCATAGGGCTTTTGGATATAGGATTAAAGTAGGAGTATTCTATAGAATACGCAGGATGATTTTTGAAACTAATTTCGCTCCTATTCAAGACTGCAAAGTTTATGAAAGCTGATTTTAAAAAAGATAGTTCGCTGTTGACATTTGAAATAATACTACCAATATCAAAAGTCCTCAGGCCTGAAGAATTCAAAACGATAATGGAATTTTGTCTGATTGGACGTGTTTCATTCTTTAGAAATGAAGTGACCATCAAGTTTACTGAATTGCTTATGTCAGGAGACTTGGCAGCATTAGCATTTAGTGTAAATAGCTCTCCTCGAAGATTAGGATTGGCATTTTTCAAAGAAGCTGGTATGCCAATACCGGGATAAAATGGATATTTTATCTTGTATCTATAGATAGGATCGGTATAAGTCAAGAAGATAGTATTATTATTGTCAACCATACTTTGAGTCAGATTTGATTTCTCTTTTACTTTTGAATTTGTATTATTGCTTGCTGCATTTTTCATATGATAATTAAAAGAATTGTTGCCATTGTTATAGATGCTAATATTGGTATTATTATTACTATTATAATTCACATATGGACCAAAGGAATTTATGATTTTTTCTACGATGGGCAAATAATGATAAAATTGTGAAGAGTAAGAAGCAAAATTTATGGTATACATTCTATTATTCATCAATATGGTTGTTGCTTGCTCGATTCTCTCTTCTTTAGCGATATGTAAAGTCTGTTCAGGGATGGATGTGTACTTGAATATGAACTTGAAAGCTGGATTACCTGCGATCACAGTGTAATTTGAAGAGATTATTTCAACATTGCTTGCTAAAAGATTCTTTTGGTTGCGTGTTTTATTGAAGAAATCGAAATAATATTTTGGCGACTGTTTAAATGACCAATCATTTACGGTGATTGAAAGAGTTGTTGGAAGGTTACCCTCCGATGATAAGGATTTCGAAGGTAAGAAATTTACAAGCATAGGATCAGCAAAAGTATCATCAGAAGAGGTGATATTATCATAAATATTTTGCCTTTGCTCTATCCAATCAGAAGGATATTGCAATTTGAAGCCAAATGTAGGATTTACATAAGTATTGAATTCGTTTCTAGTTAGAGAAGAAGATGATGACGTCTTGTTTTTTGATGCAACAACATCATAGCCAAATTCTAGGTAATGTGGTAATATAGGCACCTTTTGGCTATTACTAAAGATATACCATCTTGTCTTGTCACAATTATCGGAATAATCACACATAACAAAACTAATTGCAAAAGGCAAGGAGGAATTAATATAACGAGGTTCGATTCTTTCTGGATTATCTACCAACAATGGAGCATTTTTATCAAAAAATGGAGTAGATAATGATTGTCCGCTAATGTCGCTTACAGATTTATGTTGAGCTCTAGCCAGAAGTGCTTTGAAAAAGATTTTATCGTTAGTCAGAAGGCTGAACATTTCCTTGGGAATAGTCTTCTGCGGATCAATCTCTGGTGTAGCTCCTAAAAATGAAAATTTGCCATCTTTGCCAATTTCGTAAATCAGAGATAGATCTTCATTGAAACTGCCTTTCCCAGATTCTAATCTTACAGGAATAAACGCAAACCTCTTATCTCTGTTAACTTCGAGTTTCATTGATGTTGGTATGCACTTAGTTTGGTTGCATACTACCAAGAACTCGTGTTGTTTATATTGAAAATATCCATCATTATTTATAAAAGAAGGATCAATACTTTGAATATACATACGATTTTGACCTTTGGAAGAATTAGTTACTATTTGAGCGTAAATACTTGCAATGTCTGAACCATATACATTAGCTTTTATGCTATCACCTTCTCTTATAGACTTGATTATAGGTGGTTGCTTATCTGTAGTAATCATATCTCTTTGTGAATCTAATAGTTTTAGCCAATCCAGACCAATAACAGACAACTCAGTTGAATTACTAAATTCACTTTTTGATAAAGGCATATAAACTGAAAGCCCATTCGCATTTGGCCTTGCTTCTCCCTTAAATTTGTAAACAATAGCAGCATTCAAGGAGTTCTGAACTGACTTTATCTTTCCTGATAGCGAAGGATACTTTGCTTGAATATTTACGAGAAAATCGTATAGATCAATAAATCCGGAGCTTCCTCGAGCACTTTGACCATAGTGTTCCGTCAGCTCTATGGATTTTGAAAGACTGATTGCAGAAGAAAGATCATAAATATTAGAAACAAGTGCACCAGACAAACCATTTACATCT
>DATDNG010000449.1:0-14876 GCA_036518375.1 Nitrososphaeraceae archaeon
CCAAATCTATCGATTACCATGCTTATCCAGATTCTAGATCTCTTTGGTACAATGGCCTTTGCGGTGACCGGTGCCTTCAAGGCTATTGAGCACAAGTCTGACATAATAGGTATCGTAATTCTCTCCACAATTACAGGACTTGCCGGCGGAGTAATGCGTGACATAATTTTTGGGAAATTCCCGCCTACAGCTGTCGTAAATTCTCTATATATTATAATAACTGTAAGTTCTGGCATAGTAATTTTTTTTCTCTATCCAATACTAAGGAAACACTGGAATTTATTTTTAAAATTTGATGCACTAGGTCTTGGTGTATTTACGGTGATCGGCTCTGCTTCTGCATATAATGTATTTGGTCTGAATTTTCTTGCCATGTCCTTTGCTGGTATGCTTACTGCGGTCGGAGGTGGGATTTTAAGAGATGTATTTGTTAGTGAAATACCAATAGTATTTACTAAAGAGTTCTATGCTTCAGCGAGTTTCTTAGGAGTTATTGTACTTTTTATCATGCTTTCATTAGGTGTTAACTTAACTTTAGCCTCTATACCTGCGATAATGGTGGTAACGGCTATTCGCCTCGTTGCAATGAAGTATAACTGGAACATGCCACGTGCAAGAAATTGAGGATTCTTTGAGTATTTATCTATTCGAGAATCTAGACCGATTATAATACCACACAAGACAAACTTGTGGGATATCAGATTCCACGTGCAAGAAAATCCTTCTAGAGTTCACAAGTATTATCTCTTCAAAAAAGGCGTAGATCTCCCCTGCACTTCAAAATGTAAGGTATGAATCAATATAGATGCCCTACTAGTGTCTGCCTAATCCATTTATCTACTTGATTAGCATGAACAAGATAAATGATAATACAAAATATTTAGACACTAACCAAATTCTTCTTCCAATATCATTCTTTTCTTTGTCATTTGAAACAATCCATCGGACCTTTTAACTGCTTCTTGTCTAGGGCGCCTAAATATCATTGATTGTATTAGCAAATGATTCTCTGGTATTACCATGCCAGTTTGATCATCAGAATATGCAATCTTAATTATATCATCTTGAACTTTAAGTACTTCTTGATGGATATGCACCATGTTGGTATCACCATGTTGAAAGCCAAGCTCCATTGCTTTTTTCCTAATCGCAGCTGTTCCCTTTGCAGAGTTTAGTATGGCCACTCCAAACTCAGTCCGGAATGTTTCGATTATTTTATCCTTGCTTGGAGCTTTCCCATTAAATCGAATAACCATTTGGTGCAAATGCATCATCCGGGAAGGAACCTTGTAAGCATCAACATAGAGGTTTGATGTGGGGATGAAATCTTTAACGTCATCCTGATGATGAGGATTTTTATCCCATTCGATAGAATCTTTAATTTCCTTTGAATCTTCAAGATCAGCCCACCTTCTTATGAGCGTAACATCGTATCTTCTTATCTTGTCTCCAAACTTTTCGATTAAGGGCTGCATTATCCTCCCCATACCTGAGACGTTGCAACTACCCTGAATAACATAAGTTTTGCCTGCTGCCTTAGCATAATTTACGCGAGAGTTATGAATCATATCAGCTACAGAGCGTTCCCCATGCCGGTCCTCTCCGCCTTGAAAAATAGCCGCCTTGTTCATCGGCTCATATAGATCCCTTTTATTATCAAAACCACCACCCTCCCTTGCAGCATCCACCACAAGGTCACTTTTCTGAATAGCTTCGGAAATTATACCTCTTACGTCGTAGCCCTTATCCTTGAATTGCTTTACAGTCCCATTTGGAACATAAATATCAAATCCATTTTCCAACGCCTCTTTAGTTTTGTCATCAGCAGTATATTTTGCAATGCCAATAAATTGTATTTCTTTATCAGATGAAAGCGCAGTGGCAAGTCGCCGGCCAATATTGCCATAACCATTTATAAATACCTTAATCAACCTCTTATCCCTAGACTTAAATGAGCACAGTAGTTTCATTATTATATATATATTCTTTTGTTGTAATATCTATCCAGAAGTATCTCGACTTTTAAATATAATTGTGCACTACTAGTAGGGTGGGTTTGAGTCCCTGGAAAAAGGTGAAGGGGATATGTTGGTGCTCAGTAGCATCATGATATTTTTATAAGCCGTGGTAACAAAGCTGGTATAACTACAATGAAGGTGCTAATTATAGACAATTATGATTCATTTGTGTATAATATTGCACACCTACTAGGTGAACTTAAAACTAATCCAATAGTCATTAGAAATGACAAAATAACAATAGCAGAGATTCAAAAAATCTCCCCCGACGCTATAGTCATTTCTCCAGGACCTGGACATCCAGCAGATCGCAAGCACTTTGGGATTTGCAATGACATAATAACTGACCTTGGTCCAAGGATACCAATTCTTGGAGTCTGCCTTGGACATCAAGGGATCGTTAATGCCTTCGGCGGTGACGTAGTTAATGCCAAGGTTGTGCGGCATGGAAAAACAAGCATTATTAAATATAGATCTGACGATATATTATTTGAAAATGTTAGCAATCCCTTCAAGGCTACCCGTTACAATTCTCTAGTTGCAAACCCAAAAAAGATTCCAGAATGCCTTGAAGTGACTGCGAAGGCGTTAGACGATGGTGAAGTAATGGGAGTAAGGCATAAGAGATATTTAATAGAAGGAGTACAGTTTCACCCGGAATCTGTTTTGACTGCAGAAGGACCTAGGATATTTCGCAATTTTATTTCCATGGTAAAATAAATTGTCTGGCACAAATTTTGCTGACCTTGGGCCAGTGATTCGCAAATTAGTTTCTAGGACAAATTTATCTGAAAATGAAATTTGTCAGTCGGTAAATTCAATACTCAAAGGAGAAGCTTCAGATGCATCAATTGCATCATTTTTGGTAGGTCTTGCCATGAAAGGAGAAACTGCCGAAGAGATCAAGGCAATTCTTCAAACTGTTAATGAGCATGCGATAAAAATAACACCTAAAGTTAATGGCAGGTTAATTGACACTTGTGGAACTGGGGGAGACACAATCAAATCATTTAACATAAGTACTGCTGCAGCGATAGTTGCATCATCCGCCGGGGGTAAAGTGGCAAAGCATGGAAATAGGTCTTTTTCTGGATACTGTGGTAGCGCTGACTTTCTAGAATATGTTGGATTTGATCTGAATTCTACTCCTACAAATGTTACGCAAGTGATTGAAAAGGCTGGCATAGGATTTCTTTATTCTCCTAAATTTCATCCTGCCATGAGAAACACCGCTTCTGCAAGGAGAACAATAGGAATAAGAACTGTATTTAATATTGTCGGTCCACTAAGCAATCCTTGTACCAATATTTCTGCCCAACTTGTAGGTGTTTTTGAACCTTCCTTACTTGAGACTATTCCCATTGCTTTACAAGACGCATACGAAAACGGTTTGGCTGGGGAGGCAATGGTTATACATGCTTATGATGGTTTTGACGAGCTATCTAATACCTGTGAAAATGACATTGTATGGCTTGTCAAAAGGCAAATTAAGCGAATACGGCTCCATCCAAATATTGTAAATATACAAGTTGCCAAGCCCGAGCAACTGCTTGTATATTCTAAAGAAGATTCAATCAGAGATACTCTCCAATCTATCTATGGCATTGCCAGCAGAGAGAAAGAGGACATCGTAGTTTTGAATGCTTCTGCTGCGCTTGTGATTGGGAAAGTTGCAAAAGACTTTAGGGAAGGAGTCGAAATAGCAAGATCTGCCATAAAAGAGGGAAAAGCTCATAAAAAATTAGCTGAATTAATTTATTACTGTGGAGATAAGGCAAAATTAGCGGAAGCTGAAAAAAAATTTATATATCCTTGCTAGTTTCAATAGTATCTATTTTCTTCATAGTTTTCCTTTGCATTTAATTTGCACTTTAAATTGCTAACTTAAATCCCTGTATACTTCAGAGACATCTATCAAGCGCGTTTTGCTCTCAAATTGAGAAAAAATTATTCATGTTATTGAGGAAGTAGAAAGAATCTCAGTCAACCAGACCATTAGATACTGTAATGCAAATGAATTAAAGTTGCTGACACTGACTCCTTTTTAGCTGAGGAAGTGAAAACTAAATTTCAATTAAAATATAACCATACATATCCGGCTCCACACTTCTGCAGTATATTTTTATGCAATGATTTCCCATTATTCTATTATAGGGTTACTTTGGGATGATTGACAATATAAGCGAGGATCTTACTCGTAATTTAGAATCTTCAGGATGGGATGACTTGGTCTTGATAAAAAGGAAATTATCTACATACATAAAAGAATTGACCAGTAGGCTTGTAGATGTCGAAAAAAACCAGTTTCGCTATATTAACGACAGTATTCATAAGGAGAAAGATGTGCATAATAGCTTGATACAGCGCTCAAAGCAAATTCGAACAGAAATTCAAATCAATAATTCCAAGCTACTTTCCATAAGCGAAAAGATCTTGCAGTCTAAGAATTTTCTTGGTTTGATGGAATACAGATTGCCATCTGAAAAACAAGATCATTTGCTTCAAGTTTTACAATCCAATCAGAAGTTACTAGATCTGAAGCATTACAAAAATGAGAGAGAAAAGAATGAGATCCTTACACTGGTAAAAGATGCTTCAATGAAACTTGAAGCAATAAAAGCAACCACGACTGTCAGAGATCAATTAATTAGTTTCGGGTCAGAATCGGAAACAATTAGCAAATCTCTAAAACTTCTTGAGGAAGAACAACAAAGTATACAGATTAAGATTGCGGATATTAACAACTCAATTAACCGGCTTTTTGATGCTAAGCGAAATCTTTCTACAGATCGTGAAAAATGTCTAAACCAGTACAACCAAATTGCAAGCCAAATGGATAAAGTAAACGCACGTCTTGACCTAATGGCCGAAATGAGACAAAAACAACGCCAAGAATACGGACACGGGCTTCCCCGTGACGCCCTTTTTAAAGTAAAAGAATCTGCAAAGAAAAAATTTCAATCCGGCTCAAAGCTAAGCTTTGAAGAATTAAAGCTACTCTATGGTGAAAAGGGTACGTAGAAGAGCATCTGAAAAAAGTTATGTAACTATATGTTTTCTTCTTTTTAGAAGTGTTAGTGTGGAGACTGACGATATTGAGTTGCCTCCAGAGGACTGTATATATAATACTGCTCCATGTATTTTTGAATAACTACACTCTAGTTCTTCTATATTCTAACAAATTTTACAACATTGGAGTATAATTATTATTATTATTATGGTTGTTGTTGTGGTTGATCAGGTGTTATACGTTATCCTGTGTATAATTTTTGGCCTTTGAATTTCAAACATACAAGATAAAGCTCACTGCTTTTTTGCCTGCTAGCGTCAGGTTTACTCAACAAAACTCTGTCAAAATTATTCTTTAACTCCACCTTAAATTCATTCAACAATTCTCCTTCAAATACCTTGACAAGAGCAATTCCACCGTGCTTTAAAACCTTCGCTCCAACGTCGAATGCTCTTCTGGCAAGTAAGATTTGTTTAGCATGATCCAATTCCCAAATCCCACTGATGTTAGGAGCAAGGTCAGATAACACGACATCTGCCTTGCAATTCAGAATTGCCAAAATTCTATCGACTATCATATGATCCTCTATATTATCATGCAAAATTGTCGCACCTTCTATGGGCTTCACCTCTTGAAGATCTATTCCAATAAGTTTACCATTATGGCCGATCTTTTTTAGTGCTACTTGTAGCCACCCTCCTGGAGCGCATCCTAGATCAATCACTTTGTCTGAAGGCCTAAATATGTGGTAAGACTTGTTTATCTGTTCGAGTTTGTATGCCGATCTACTACGATAGCCTTCGTCCCTTGCTAATTTTCGATAGTAGTCCTTTTTTGCATCAGATAACTTCATTTATCTCTGCTTTTGTCATACAAATATTCAATGAAATATATATATTTATATAATATCCCGTCTTCGCTTTTGTGAATATATAATAACCTCCAGAATGTAAATGTATAAACTATACAGATAATCGTTAATGCATCCGTAAACTCGAATTTACAAACAGAAATCGTTCATTTATTGATCCTGATCAATCAAAAGTACAAAACGATTATTTATGAGTTCAACCAATATTATGGTTGTTGATGTGGTTTAATATTGAAGTTGAGTAAAGCTGAGCTAAAAAATTTAACTGATACGACATTTAGGATCATAATTGGTAATGGAAAAGATGGAATATTACAATCCAAACTTTGGAAGAAGCTTGACCTGAGTAGTCGCAGCGGTTCTCGTGTTACAATACAACTTGAGAAGCGTTCTCTAATCAAACGTGAGAAAATTCTCCTAGATGGACGTTGGACTTATAGACTCTTTGCTGTCCACTTGCCTGCTAGTACGCGATGTATAGATCAAGTACCGTGTTTAACCTGTCCTGTAGAACATATGTGCTCAGTTGAATCTGATTACAGCCCTAATAATTGTAATTTGATTGAAGATTGGGCATTACTTTCCCTTCGTACTTCCAATAACGCACATCAGCAGTTAAAGCAGCACAATCCAACGGAAAACCAAGCAAAGGAAAAAGAGATTATCCTAAAGGAAGCAAAGCCCACAAAGCATAGGGTACAAAGAGTATCGAGGAATAGTAAAAAATAATAATACCATACTTTGGCCTTTACTGGCGCTGCTTCTCCTTCTTCTTGATAGTGAGCATCATTTTCTACGGTTCTTGTCGTTCATTAGGCGGTTTTTTGTCAAATATCCTATCAAAGTATTCAGATTGTTCTCGATTAAGTTCATTTGCTTCACCTTCTGCAACATTGGCAAGATTCTTTGCCAATTTCTTCTTGTATTCAAGCTGCATCTGGCGCGCAATTTGAATTCTTTGTGCCTGAGGCGATCCAGCGCCATGCATCGATTCTGTAAGATACCCGACTGCATTTCTTCCCAACGTCATGTTTTCAATTAACCTGAGAACCCGCACTCTATTTTCAGTGGAAACACCTTTCCTGCCTTTAAGGTATTTTTCCAATAGTGGTCCTATTTCATGGCTTCTAAAATCTTTCTCTGACGGCATCGTAACCATCAATCCGCCAGCTATATCTTGTGCCAGTCTACTAATTTCATATGGGAATCTTGTCACATTATGTTTACAAACATTTGCCAGCATGTCATCATTTTGGTAATTACCGGAAGCAGTTCTATGTGATTGATAGGACGATGCAATTCCTGCAGCAAATATTGTTTCATTTAAATGAGTCATTTCTACTAGCTTATCTTTGATATGAGAAGCATTTGCAATCCCATTGTAATCCGCAATAGCAGCTGATGCTCCTATGAGGACGTCTCCAAGACCTGTCTTACAGACATAGCTCCTTCTATGGTAGCAAGTGAACCGTTCAATCAACATTGAGGCAAATTCACATTCGCCGTGCATAAAAATTAATTCGTTTGGTATGAATACATTGTCAAAGATAATCATGGCCTCCTGTCCGGAGAACTTGGCATTTCCTGCATCCAGATCTCCTCCCTCCATACTTCTTGTGTCACACGATTGTCTGCCATAAATATAAGTAATCCCTTTGGCATCTGCCGGTACAGCACCAACTATGGCATAATCTTTGTCTTCCTCACGGAGTCTCATAGTTGGCATAACAATAATCCAATGAGAGTTAATACAGCCTGTCTGATGTGCCTTGGCGCCTGTAATGTACACACCGTTTTCATCTCTTTTTACTACATGGACGAACATGTCAGGATCTTCCTGTTGGGATGGTGACAAGCTGCGGTCGCCCTTTACATCTGTCATTGCGCCTCCGATCACCTGGTTCTCCTGTTGAATCTTTTTAATAAACTCTATTAGACGTCTATGGTATACAGTGCCATGTTTTGAATCAATTTCAAAGGTTGTAGAATATAATGAGTTCAGAGCATCCATACCCACACATCGCTGGAAGCAAGTTGCAGTAATCTGGCCCAACTTTCTTTGCATTTTATTTTGGTTTACCAAATCCATACTATTCTCAGCAATATGTAAAAATCTATTTACTTTCATGCCAGTTAGAGACGATTGTGCAGAGGCAATATCAGATCCATCGTTTGCTATATCGTAAGTTTCTGCAACTGCATTAATAGAGGGACGAATCATTGGGTGATCTACAGGCTCCTTTACTATATTGCCAAAAAGGTAAACCTTAAGATTCCTACCCCTCAAGCTTTGAATATATTCTGCACCGTTTTTTATAGGCATATGATTTTATTATATTGCCAATCTTATTTATATATTGTCAGTTTTTTAAAATAAAACAATTTTTTAAAATAAAACAATCTTCTCAAAGAATTTACTTCATATTAGACAAAAATACGTATAGTTTGCATGCGAAAACGTATACAACACATCTCGCATACGGCCTAGGTTAGTAGTAAGCAGGATGATATTATTACGTGTAAACAGGGCAAAAGTTGCTCTGTAGTTTAAGTCTATCAATTCAGTGCTTTTTAGACGTTTCAACATCAACAACCGATATCGAATCAATAAATGTGCAAGTGCACCTCGCGTCCCCATAGTGTCTATTTTATGGTATTTGTTGTAGCATTGAATCTGATCATCAATGAGTGTCAATCAAACACATTTACATAAATGAACTTTAACATGATCTGTTCTTCAGCAATCTATCCGAGAGCAAAACGAAGAGATTCCAAATGAAAATCCTAATATCGGTTTATGACTATCTCTTCAAGGCAACCTAATCTAATATACTTTAATACCCAAGCCAAGCTACCAACGCATGTGTATACAAACAAAATTGATCTGTATAAACTGATACATGAATATCCGAATTTTCCAAAGCAGGGAATTCTGTTCAGGGATATTAATCCAGTTTATCGCGACAATGATGCCCTGAATCATATTTCAAATGAATTTTATTCTAGGTTTAGTGGTTTGCAACTGGATTATGTTGGTGGCATTGAATCAAGAGGCTTTGTAATAGCTACTGCGTTAGCGCTGAAATTCGGAAAGGGTATGATTATGATACGTAAAATAGGGAAGCTCCCCGGACAGACCATCAAGAAATCATACGATATCGAATATGGTAAATCAGTGATGGAGCTTCAAGATAATGCGATAAAACCTGGACAGAGTATTTTGATTGCAGATGATCTAGTAGCAACAGGAGGTAGTGCTATTGCTGCCGCCAGCTTAGTGGAGGAATTGGGTGGAAGGGTTGCAGGTTTTGCATTTGTGATAGAATTGGCATCGATGGATGGAGCAGATAAGCTAAGGAAGATGGGATATCATGTCCATTCGCTGGCGGTGTATGATTAAATGGAACTTACACCAAAAGTATCTTATTATACTATTATTGGATATCGTTTCGAAACCTTTCCATTGTTTGTCTTGCGAGATCAGCAGCTATATAGTATTGCGTTTCATTTTTTCTCGGAGTATCATTAAATAATGGCTACCAAGCACTTTGCAGAGATAGGAATTATCGGAGGTACAGGGATTTACGATCCTGGACTTTTCAGTGACAAGCAAGAGATCAAAGTATATACTCCATTTGGAGATCCATCTGACATTATCTCAATTGGAGAATACGCTGGTAAAAAAGTAGCTTTCATTCCAAGACACGGAAGAGGCCACCGAATACCTCCCCACAAAATCAATAATCGTGCAAATATGTGGGCATTAAAAGAGTTAGGAGTAAAGAGAATAATTGCTCCGACTGCAGTTGGAAGTATGAGATATGACTTCAGGCCCGGCGATATTGCTGTTCTAGATCAGTTTGTTGACTTTACTAAAGGACGAGAATATACATTCTATGATGGTGGAAGTGTTTGTCATATATCTGTCGCAGATCCATTCTGTCCTGAACTTCGTGATATTGTATTACACCATGGAAATCTACTCAAGTATGCTATTCATGCTAAAGCAACATACGTGTGTGTGCAAGGGCCGCGATTTTCAACAAGGGCAGAGTCTCAATTTTTTAGAGATGTATTAAAGGCAGATATTATTGGTATGACTCTTGTACCTGAATGTCCGCTTGCTAGGGAACTAGAAATTTGCTATGTATCAATTGGAACAGTCACAGATTACGATGTATGGGCCAATTCACCTGTAAGTTCTATGGAGATTATAGAACTGTTAAACAAAAATATTGAGAAAACAAAAAAGCTCATCTCAGAATTGATACCTGTAATTTCAGTCAACAGGATCAAGTGCAATTGTGGGAATGCATTAGAAGGAGCAGTGTTGTAGGACATTCTTTATCTACTTTGGCATTTTTAATCTCTCTGGGAGAATTATGTCTCCCTCTATCAATTTGCGTTGAATAGTCAGTTGCAAGCCTTCTGGATCTATTTTCATTTTTTTAATTTTTTCTAACGTTTTTTTTGATATCCTGAGGCTTATGTTATGTCCTCCAATCCTCCCAAACGCAATTGCCGTAAAATTAAATTCTTGACCTTCAATAACAAAATAACCTGTTAGCTTGCTTGCTATCTCACTTCCTCTAGCATTCGTCACAAAAACAACAACTTGAACATGGCTGTTATTATTATTATTATTCTCGTCGGCAGCATCTCTAATTTTCATTTTGCATTACGCTCATTATTTACATCTATGTTGCGATTTACATTATTCTCAACTAGGAAACTCCACCATTCAGTATCAATGATTCGATACTGTTTAACATCAACTTCTACAGTACTTTCGTCATCTGTATCAGTAAATTTGAATTTGCCTTCTTTGATTATTTTAACCAACTTCCATCTATCTTTGCCAGCTCTTTTTCTACTTATACCAACTGCCCATTTTTTATCCCTATCAATCGTAGGCATCCCTACGTATTCAGCGATTTCTAGAACTCCCAATCGTTTCTCTTCGCAAAACAGTGTCTTGGTAATTATGCTACGCCAGACATCTATTGCTCCAACAGTTCTGGTATCTTCGTTAATATTGATTACGCCAAAATATACAACCTTGTCATCCTTGACCTCTGAACCTTCAGCGGTAGTAGCCATTCACTCGGTTGTTGGAATAAACAAATGCCTTATTTAGTTCTTGCATCATTGTAAGGGCCTTCCAATAGAATCCCAATATTATCAACTTTCAGGTTTTTCTTGAAGACCATATTGTCTTCCTCACATCGATTTCTATATCGATTAGTGATGGCAAATCTTGGGTGGAGTGACTCGTATTCTGTTTTGGTAAGATCAATTATCATTCCTTTATTAACTAATGTTTTTGCCACTCTATCCGTATTATCTACAGTCCAGTTTAGAAGTCTAGCTGCCTTTATCTTGTCTAGTTTGCCATTAAATATGAGTAAAACAAATAATTTTGCCTCTTGTTTTGATATCTTTAGCTCTGATTCTAAAACTTGTTCAACGTTATTTATATTTACTGCCATTTACCCATCTATACATGATGCACACTACTCCAGGCCTATTTACATTTTCTAAAGACTAGGAAATGGAAGGTAGCTTTGCGACTCACCCAATAACGTTTCGTCCTGGCCATAGCTTTCGATAACAAAAGAGCTCCAATGTATATAACACAATAGACAGGATAAAAGACGTTACGATTGGATTTTTGAAGGATCTGGCCGTCAAGGTGATGAGGCCTACGGATATGACGCACCTGCACTGTATTACAAGCAGAGGTGTAATTGTAGCGGCTAGCTGTGTTGTTGTTAGTGTTGGCTATTTGCACTCTGCGATTGTAGAGGCGCAAGGCAGCTCTTATCCGAATCCAGTTGGGAACTGTTGGAGGAGCCTAATTCGTTTGTCGAGTAACAACTATTATAATTATTATTATTACTGCAAGACCCAGGAGTAATCGGACTATTGTCCGTGTATGTAGAACACCTGCTCACTAGCTTAAAATTTGCTTGATTGTGATCAGCTAAAATTTTTTCTTGGGCTTGAGCAGAATTAGGAATTTGCAACTCTGAACTTGATCCTAGTGCTGTCTGTGCGGCGATGAGAATGGCAAATGTTTGGCTTATCAAAGCAGATCCTGCTATTATTAGAATACCGAGTATCAGGAAAGATTTCATCATGCTATAAAAAACAAATATTTATTTAAGACAAAGAGAGAGAAATAACATCACTTTATGTCAAAAACTTTAATAAGAATATGAATGTTGATCAGAGATTCGAATAATAATAATCATCTTTCTGCACTATTTTGTTTCCATCCTTAATTGATATAAAATATACCCGATTTCAGAGCCAAGAACAATCAATATACAAACCAACTAGTCTTTATTCAGAAAAGACTTACAAAAATGTGTTACAACGCGTACAGTTCCGACGCTAGGTTGGTCCTGGCGATGCAGTTGCGGAAATGGAAGTTAGGCACTATGACCAAGAATAAGGTAGTCAGTACTACTACTATCTATGCTACAACCTTTAAAGAACCATTTTTTAACAAGTTTGGGTTTGATCATACTTTAATGCTTTAAACCAACGACACAATTTTAACGCTGAGGTAACAATTAAAAATTAAATAGTTAAAAGTTATTTATGCTAATACTATAATTTTATTGAAAATTGATAAACTTAAAAAAATAGGGTAACAATTCGATTTAGAATTTAGACATGATAATATTACATTCTGAATTGCAAATGTAAAAAATAGAGCATGTTGATAATTTGATAACTATAATGATGACGTTTTAGTGGTCAGTCCTGCTATCTGCTATTACTACTACTGCCAACGATTCTCATAGAAACTGCATCAGTTCCGATATTGTTTATTCCATATGTATTGTCTAGGTACAATCTGCAATCTCATCCATCTCACTCTAATCAAAAAATTCATTAAATATTGAATTCGGAGTTATATTGATCAAAAAAAGAATCCGATGAAGAGAGGAATAATTATGTTACAGAATTCTAGTTGTTATCGACTATAACTAATTATAATATCCTTCACTATCACTTTAATTAGAATAAACAGGCATACCTCAAATATACGAATAAACTCTTGTAGTATTGACTAAAAATATGAACCACACAATCAAAGGCATCGTTATAGTAGCAGCGATAGCATCAATGCTGGTCGTGGGAATAAATATGATCCCATTGGCGCAAAACACATACGCTTCAAGCCACAGGCACTCTGAATTCAAAAAAGCATCAGAAAACAACATTTTGAATCAACGAGATGATACTTATAGAAGTCCTGGCTCCAAATCTTCTAATGTTGCCATACAGGAAAGTGGCAAGGGCAATTCAGCTACTGCGTTTTCCGACCAAAGTAGCAACATACAACAAAACCAAACAACATTACAACAAAAGGACCCAAAATCTGACAAGGATAAAGACAAGAAATTCCCAATTACTCTAAATGTACTACCCAACCAAAGAATCACAAATACTAATGTCAATCCAAATACAAACACAGCTGACAGTAATTCAACTTCTGCTGCAGACGCATCTAATGACAACACCATTGATAATACAGCACTAGCAAGACAGAGACAAGCTGAGGCATCCTGTGCAGTTGCAGTCACGTGTCCTGAGGGTAATACATCAATAGCCTTACCAATAGCTACAGGTTAAGCGCCAATACGAAAATAGGCTTATGATCTGTCAACATATGCCACCACACCTTTCTTTTTATTTTTATTTCTAATTCTAAATTAGTTTTAGTGTATTATGACGCACTGCTATAGAAAGAATTTGTCAAGCTAAATGTTTATCTATTTCGGATAGGATTTTAGTATCTATTAGTGTCTTTAATAATAAAATGTGATAGAGTCACATTTGCAAATGCTAATAAAATATCGTAAGATATCCTGCAAAGAAGAAGATATACACCTCTAAATAACATTGCTGTTTTCTTTGGCAACAATTTTTTATAATAATAGAATCAAATATTACATACTATAAATTTAGGTGTTGCTAATTATGATAACATTACATATTACTTGAATCAGAATAAAACAGGCATACTTCAAATATACTGATATGAACTTAAACTATTGACTAAAAAATATGAACCACACAATCAAAGGAATCCTTATCGTAGCAGCGATAACATCAATGCTGGTCGTGGGAGCAACTATGATCCCAATAATGCAAAACTCTTTTGCAAGCAAGTCAGAAGTCAAAAAAACACATGAGGTCAAAAAAACACATGATTTCAAGAAGGCACATGATTTCAAGAAGGCACAGCGCAATACAGATACAAACATAAACACAAACACAAATTCAGCTAATAGCAGCTCAACTTCTGATGCAACAGCATCTAATACAAACAATATTAACAATACAGCAACATCAGATCAGGCCCAATCACAGTCAGCCTGTGCAGTTGCAGTCACCTGTCCTGCAGGTAACACAACTGTAGCACTAGGCTTAGACGACTTAGTGCGCGGCGGAGCATAATAACCTACAACACACACCTTTCTTTTTTATTTTTTTATATTTTTAATTAATATCTATAATCTATAATAAGCAAAAGAAACAATACTGTAATATCATCTATGAATATTTTGAATATCGATAGATGAAGGATATGTGCATTTGAGATTGACAATATTTTATTTTTGAGAACTTGTCCTGATTTTTTGACTTAATGGAACTGTATGGACAATGCCTGTTAGGAGGATTATGTATTTGTTTGGAAATTATAAATCAAATAGTCATATTTGTAAATCCTAATAAAAGACCCTAAGACAAGTAGCAAAGAAGGATATAGAAGGATATATGTCCTCTAAATAATTTCCAATTTATTTGCTGATAATATAACAGTAGATATTAGTCAGTATGAATCTAGATGTTGCTAATTATGATAACATTACATATTACTTCAATCAGAATAAAACAGGCATACCACAGATATACTGATATGAACTTAAACTATTGACTAAAAAATATGAACCACGCA